>JACCVE010000069.1 GCA_013698285.1 Chloroflexia bacterium
TCGGTCGTCATCCGGACGAAGGCCAATTCAGCGCCGCGCTCTTCGGCCAGGACCTGCCAGGGGACGAGGTTGGCGTGGTGCTCCATCACGGTCAGGACGATCAGGTCGCCCGGGCCGATGTTGCGGCGGCCCCAGGTCATCGCTACCAGGTTGATCGCCTCGGTGGTGTTGCGGACGAAGACGCACTCGCGGGCCATCGGAGCGCCGATGAACGCGGCCACAGTCTGGCGGGCCCGTTCGTAGCGGCCGGTCGCTTCCTCCGAGAGGCGGTAGACGCCCCGGTGGATGTTGGCGTTGGCCGTCCGGTAGTAGTCGTCCATCGCCGCCAGGACGACCTCGGGCTTCTGGGAACTGGCGGCGCTGTCGAGGAAGGTCAGCGGGCGGCCGTTCGCGTCCGTCGAGTTTCGCAGGATCGGGAAGTCGTCCCGGATGCCACGCAGGTCGTGACGGGGGGCGGAGAGGGCGGTCGCGGGCGCTGCGAGGGTCGTGGTCATGCTCTACTCCGCATCACGCGGTCGGGCGGCGCCCAGCGTGATCAGGTCGGTCAATCTGGTACCGATGTGGCCCGACGGGGGCCGTAGCCACCCAGTGGTCGAACCGGGCGGCCCGTCGTCGAGCCGCCCGAACCTGAGTCTGGCCGGCCTAGATGCCGACCTTGCGGCCGATGGCGGCCTTGAGGAAATCCTGGATCTCCTCGACCGGGATGCGGTCGATGACCGGGCGGAAGAAGCCCTCCACGATCAGCTTCTGGGCCTCGGAGCGGGGGATGCCCCGGGCCTGGAGGTAGAAGATGTGCTCCTCCTCGACCTGGGAGACGGTCGCGCCGTGGGTGCAGCGGACATCGTTGGCGGCGATCTCCAGGTTCGGGATCGTGTCGGCGCGGGCGCCCCGGCTAAGGACCAGGTTCCGGTTGGCCTGGAAGGCGTCGGTCTTCTGGGCGCCCTCGGAGACCCGGATCAGGCCAGAGTAGACCGAGCGGGCGGTGTCCTTCAGGGCACCCTTGAATTCCAGGTCGCTGGTGGCGTAGCCCGACTCGTGAAGCTGGTACGTGTGGTGGTCGAAGAATTGGTCGCCGTCGGCGAAGAAGATGCCCAGCATCTCGGCGGTCGCGTTGCGGCCCTGGAGGTGGGAGCCGATCGAGTTCTTGCTCCACTTGGAGCCGATTGTGACCTGGAGGGACTTCAGCTCGGAGTCGGCGGCGAGAGTCGCGCGCTGGGTGGCCATGTTGACGGTGTGCCGGCCCCAGTCCTGGACCTGGACGTAGCGGAGTTTGGCGTCCTTGGCGAGGATCAACTCGATCGTCTCGGAGGCGTAGCTCTGCTTGCCGGCCGTCTCGGAGTGGTAGGCATCGACGAAGAAGGCCTCGGCACCCTCCTCCAGCACGACCAGTGAGTGGTTGAAGGTCGCGGTGCCCGGGGTCTCGCTCAGCACGAACGACTGGAAGGGGACGCCGACGCTGACCCCGGCCGGGACGTAGAGGAAGGTGCCTCCCTGCCACATCGCGCCGTGCAGGGCCTGGAACTTCCCGAGACCGGCCGGGACGGCCGTGGTCATGAAGTGTTTGCGGATCAGGTCCGCGTGTTCGCGGATCGCGGTGTCGAGGTCGGTGAAGATGACGCCCCGCGCGGCGAAGGCGGGGGCGGCCTCGGTGTAGACCGTGCTGGCGTCGCGCTGGACGGTCATCCCGGCCCGCTCGCCGCCGATCGCCAGGGCGGTCTCGCGGCTCGTGACGCGAAGGTCATCGAGCGAGGCGATCCGGTCGGTTTCGGGGGCGAAGGGCACCTGGTTATCGAGCTTCAGGCCGCGCAGGGCGGTCCGACGCCATTCCTCGACCGTGGTGGTCGGCATGGGGAGCGACTCGTAGGTATCCCAGGCGGCCAGGCGGGCGGCGAGGACCCAGTCCGGCTCGGCCTTGGCGGCGGAGAGGCGCTCGACCGCGGTCCGGGAAAACCCGGTCAGGGCGGCGAGGGCCACCGCCGGCTCGGCGGTTTGGGTGGCGGTGGTGGATTCCATAGTCTCCTCATTAATGAGTCGCGTTAGGGTGTGGCGAGTACGCGCCCGGTGTGGGGCGGACGCGCCGCGCGGCGGCCAGGCCATCACTGGCCCGGCCGCCGCGAACGATCGGCCGGGCGACCTTTAGCCGACCGAGCCTTCCATCTCGAGCTGGATCAGCCGGTTCAGTTCGACCGCGTACTCGAGCGGCAGTTCCTTGGCGATCGGCTCGATGAAGCCGTTGACGATCATGCTCATGGCCTCGGTCTCGGAGAGGCCGCGGCTCTTGAGGTAGAAGATCTGCTCGTCGGCGACCTTCGAGACCGTGGCCTCGTGGCCGATCGAGACGCGCTCGGCCTCGATCTCCATGTAGGGGTAGGTGTCGGTCCGGCTGGTCTCGTCGAGAAGCAGGGCGTCGCAGACGACGCTGCTCTTGACGTTCTCGGCGCCCTTGTAGACCTTGACCAGGCCCCGGTAGGAGCTGCGGCCGGTGCCCTTGGAGATGGACTTCGAGGTGATCTGGGAAGAGGTGTTCGGGGCGACGTGGACCATCTTGGCCCCGGCGTCCTGGTGCTGGCCGTCGCCGGCGAAGGCGACCGAGAGGACCTCGCCCCGGGCACCCGGCTCCATCATCATCACGGCCGGGTACTTCATGGTCAGCTTGGAGCCGAGGTTGCCGTCGACCCACTCCATCGTGGCGTCCTTGTAGGCGGCGGCCCGCTTGGTGACCAGGTTGTAGACGTTCTTCGACCAGTTCTGGATGGTCGTGTAGCGGCAGCGGGCCCCCTCCTGGACGATGATCTCGACCACCGCGGAGTGGAGGCTGTCGGTGCTGTAGGTCGGGGCGGTGCAGCCCTCGACGTAGTGGACGTAGGAGCCGGGGGCGCAGATGATCAGGGTTCGCTCGAACTGGCCCATGTTCTCGGCGTTGATCCGGAAGTAGGCCTGCAGCGGCACTTCGATCTTGACGTTTTCGGGCACGTAGATGAACGACCCGCCGGACCAGACCGCGCTGTTGAGGGCGGCGAACTTGTTGTCGTTGGCCGGGATGATCGTGCCAAAGTACTGCTTCACCAGCTCTGGGTACTCGTTGACGGCCGAGTCCATGTCGAGGAACACGACGCCCTGGGCGGTCAGGTCCTCGCGCAGGGAGTGGTAGATCACCTCGGACTCGTACTGGGCGCCGACGCCGGCGAGGAACTTCCGCTCCGCCTCGGGGATGCCCAGCTTCTCGAAGGTGTCCTTGATGTAGGCCGGGACCTCGTCCCAGGTCTTGCCCTGCTTCTCGGCCGGACGGATGTAGTAGAAGATGTTGTCGAAGTCGATCCCGTCGAGCTCGCCGCCCCAGTCCGGCATCGGCCGCTTGAGGTAGTGCTCATAGGCCTTGAGCCGGAACTGGAGCATCCAGTCGGGCTCGTTCTTCATCTTGGAGATGCCCTCGACGACCTCGCGGGTCAGGCCCCGCT
>JACCVE010000116.1 GCA_013698285.1 Chloroflexia bacterium
GGTAGACCGTTGCTCGTCGGTGAGGCCGACGACGCCGGTCAGGTTGGCCCCGGCCATCGTGGCCACGGCCGCGATCTTTGCACCTGTGAGGTCGGCACCTTCGAGGTTGGCGTCCCGCAGGTCGGCACCGGTCAGGTCGGCATCGCGCAGGTCCGCACCCCGCAGGTCGGCCCCATGCAAGTTGGCTCCCGTAAGGTCGACCCCGACCAGGCGGGCGTTCGGCATGGTGGCGCGTTCGAGGCTCGCGCCGGCCAGGCTGGCCCCCTCCATGTCGTGGCGGGTCAGGTTGGCATCGTGCAAGTCGGCGCCCCGCATCATTGCGCCGCGGGACGTGCCTTCCTCCAAGGTGCTGTTGGAGAGGTCGGCGTCGTCGAGGTCGGTGCCCGTGAAGTTAATGTGGGCCAGGTCGCTGTCCGCCATCTTGGCCGGGTTCGTCTTGGGAGTGCGCGGGGTGTCGACCATGGGCTGGGCTCCTTGGGATGGGAGACATGTCTGCGACGGGGGGCCATCGACGCGAAGCGGTCTTTTCATCCGATGGTAGCACGAGATCGAGCCCGCACCGCCTGGCCGCCGCCGTCCGATTCTCCCGCCCCGGGTCTCCCCCGGACCCGGAGCCGCTGCCCGATGACGGCACGGCCCGGGTTGACAGTTGGGAACGCCACCGGCTAGCGTATCGGCATATCCGAGCCAGCTGGTCGGAATTGAGGGGAGAGGCGTCTCGGCCGGGACCGATTCTCCCCGCAGGACACCCCGTTGGACGGCGGGACCCCGATCTCGTGGGGTGCCGCCCGCGCAGGATGGAGGAACGCACCGATGGACGATCGCGATCATGCACGGCGGACGGCCCGGGATCATATTCGCCAGGCCGCGACCGAGACGGTGACCGGGAACGACGGGGATGAGATGGCCGTCCTGCCGGAAGGCGAGACGTTCCGCATCGATCGCCGCATGGCCTTGGCCGGCGCCCTGGGGGCGATGGCGCTGAGCGTCGCCGGGCGCGCCGGGGTGGTGTCGGCCCAGACCGCCACGGCCGAGGCCGACCCAGCGGCCGATCCCGAAGCGGACCCCGAGGCGGCGGGCAGCTCGGCGGCCGACGAGGTGATCGATGGCACGCCGGTGGGCTCCGCCGGGACACTCACGGTCTACTCGGGCCGGAGCGAGGAATTGGTCGGCCCCCTGGTGCCGCGCCTCGAAGCGGCGACCGGGGTAGACCTCGAGGTCCGCTACGGCAACACCGCCGAACTGGCGGTCCAGATCCTGGACGAGGGCGACAACAGCCCGGCCGGGCTCTACATCGCCCAGGACGCCGGGGCGCTCGGGCAGCTCGGCAACGAGGGGCGCCTCGCGCCGCTGCCGGAGGACGTGCTGGACCTGGTCGACCCGCGCTTCCGGTCGCCGGATGGCTTCTGGGTCGGGGTGTCGGGCCGGGCCCGGGTGGCGGCCTACAATACCGACCAACTGGCCGAGGCCGACCTGCCCGCATCGGTGCTGGACCTCACGGACGACCGGTGGCGAGGCCAGGTCGGCTGGGCGCCGGAGAATGGGTCGTTCCAGGCCTTCATCACCGCGCTCCGTGTCTTGCGGGGTGAGGACATCGCCCGGGAGTGGCTCGAAGGGATGCGCGCCAACGAGGCGGTCACCTTCGAGAACAACGGGTCGATCCTGCGGGCGGTGGCCAGCGGCGAGATTGGCGTCGGCCTGGTCAACCACTATTACCTCTACGAGGTCGGGGCTGAGGAAGGTGAGATCCCCGTCGCCAACCACTTCTTCCCGGCCGGCGACCCGGGCTCGCTGATCAACGTGGCCGGGGCCGGGATCATCGAGGGCAGCGACCAGGCCGAGCAGGCCCTGGCCACGATCCGGGCCCTGCTGGCCGAACCGGCCCAGCGCTACTTCGCCGAGGAGACGTTCGAGTACCCGCTGGCCGCCGGGGTCGAGCCGGTCGAGGGCCTCACCCCGCTGGCGGAGATCGACAGCCCGGAGCTGGACCTCTCGGACCTGGACGACCTGCAGGGCACGATCGACCTGCTGGTCGAGGTCGGGATCATCTAGGCGGAAGACGGAAGACGGTCGGCGGGACCGGGCGGTTCGCCCGTCATCGGGTCTCGGGTGCTGCCGGCCGTTGGGAGGGTAATGGAGGACCTCGTGGCCTCACGGCGGTCCCGATCGTGACATTCGCTGGGTGACACGCACCCGGCGAATGTGCGTCGCCGGGCGCACCGTGACGGGACGGTCGGTGCAGACGTCTCCGGACGCCCGGCTCGGCCGGACCGTCTCGCCGAGACCGGGGCCGCCGGGGCCGCTCTCCACCGATCAGGACAACCGGGTCCTGCCGCCGACGGGAGGGTGGTGCTGACCGTGCGGTGGTTGGCTGGTGATGATCAGATGGGGTCGCTGGGTGGGCGATCGACCGCCCTCGCGGTGACGACATAGCGATATGACGAGTTGAGGCCGAGAAGGGAACGATCGGTGTCCACGGCGGTCCCGCGCGCCAGACAACCCAGGTTGCCGGACGGTCCCGCTGGCGGGGTGCCCCCGGTGGCTGTGCCGTCGCGCCGGTGGCGATTCGCCCCACTGGACGGGCGGCGGCGTCTGCCGGTGGGCCT
>JACCVE010000139.1 GCA_013698285.1 Chloroflexia bacterium
GCGTTGGCGTCGCCCCGGTCTCTCGTTGTGATCAGGACATCAGGGGGCGTCAATCGGTCGGCTTGGGGTTCAGGGGAGGCATTTTTCGGGGAGGATACGGAGGAATCTTGCCGATTGGTCGCAAGCCACGTTTTCCCGTATCAGGGACAATGATGTACTCAGCGTCCGTCTCCCGGGAATCGGCTTTCCGTTGAGAGTGCCATTGCGTTGGCGTTGGTTTTGATCGAGGGTGCGCCATCGGCATTCTCCTCTCGCCCGGCAAAGAACTGGACGTACGCGATGACATCGTGAGAGACCCAAACGCCCCGGCTATCGAGGACAGGCGCATCAAAGTTGCCATCCTCGTCCAGACGCCATACCTGTTCCAAATATATATCGGCTCTCACGGTGTCGATGGATGCGAATGAATGATCGGCGAACACGCCCCCTACGACGCCTAGACCGTCCTTCAGTTAAAAGCGTACATAACGTGGGTTAGGCCGACGCAGTACGAATTCCCATGCGCTCGGCATGCGGTCTATGTACCCGAGACCGTTCGTATCCAATAGCGTTTCGACCCGGCAGTCGAGCGTGAGCCGACCCGCGACGATGCCCAATCCAAGCGGCAATATGAACTCGATGACTACAGCCCAGGCATACGTCTCCCAACGGCGGTCCGAGACCCGGTCGGAGAGGTAGGCGTCGAGGATGCGGGTCGTCCAGGGAAAGACCAGGGCATGGATCGCGGTACCGGCGGTGATGATGGTGAGGAGGAAGCGTACGTCCGTGGGTTCTTGGACATGGGCGATGACTCGACGGGCGATCTGGGTGAAGACGTAGCCGGGAGAGAGGACGAGGGCCACGATGACGAGCGCCTCGATCGTCGTCGGCACGGGCAATGTCCCCTCCTCGTCCCGCCTGGGCGGCCGCATCTGACGCGGCCGCCAGTCTTCGATCGTTCTCCGGTATTCTCCGTATCCCGTCGAGAGACGCAAGCGGCCTTCTCTCGACCGTCATGGGTTCGAGCGGGATGAACACTATCGCCCGCGGGGGCAGCTTACCGCTTCGCCATGGCCGACACGTCCGCCGCGATGAGGTCATCGGCGATCTTGGCGGAGGAGAGGACGCCGGGGAGGCCGGCGCCGGGGTGGGTGCCGGCCCCGACGAAGTAGAGGTTCGGGAGTTCCTCGGAGCGGTTGTGGGGGCGGAACCAGGCCGACTGGGTCAGGATCGGTTCGACGGAGAAGGCCGATCCCAGGTAGCTGTTCAGCGTCCCCTCGAAATGGCGCGGGTCGATCATGTGCTCGGTGACGATGTGCTTGGAGAGGTCGGGGAGGTAGTGCTCCTCCAGGAAGCCCATGATCCGATCCCGGTAGGGCTTGGCCATCGTCGCCCAGTCGGTCGGGCCGCCGAGGTGGGGGACGGGCGCCAGGACGTAGAAGGCCTCGTGGCCGGGAGGGGCCAAGGACGGGTCGGTCAGGGTGGGCATGTGCAGGTAGAGGGAGAAGTCGTCGGCGAGGGTCTTCTCGGTGAAGATCTCGTGGAGGAGTTCCTTGTAGCGCGGCCCGAGGATGATGTCGTGGTGGGCTAGGGCCGGACCGTCGGTGCCCCGGTAGAGGCGGTCGGTGCCGAAGTAGATGACGACCAGCGACATCGAGTAGCGCATCCTGGCCAGGCGGCGGTCGGTGTACTTCTTCCGGCTCGCGGCCGGCAGCAGTCGCTGGTAGGCCCCGGCGACATCGGCGTTGCAGACCACGGCGTCGGCGGTGATTACCTCGCCGCTGGCTAGCCGGACGCCGGTGGCCCGCCTGCCCTCGGTCAGGATCTCGGCCACTTCGGTGTCGAGACGGATGTCGCCGCCCAGTTCCTCGAAGAGGTGGAGGAGGGCGGCCACGATCGCCCCGGTGCCGCCCGCGGCGAACCAGACGCCCCAGTGTCGTTCGAGGTAGTGGATCAGGGTGTAGATGCTGGTGGTCTGGAAGGGGTTGCCGCCGACGAGGAGGGGATGGAAGGTGAGGACCTGGCGGACCCGCTCGTCCTTGATGAACCGGCCGACGAAGCCAAAGACGGTCCGGTGGCTCTGGAGGCGGGCCAGGTCGGGCACGATCTTGATCATGTCCCAGGGGGAGAGGAAGGGCGTGGCAGAGAGTTCGGTGAAGCCCTTGGCGAAGATGCGCTCGCTGCGACGGACGAATTCCTCGTAGCCGGCGACATCGTCGGGATAAGGGCTGACGCGGCGGATCTCGGCGACCATCGCGGCGTGGTCGCCGCTATAGTCGAAGTGTTCCCCGTCGGCGAAGAAGATCCGATAGAAGGGGGTGATCGGCATCAACGTCAGGTAGTCTTCGGCCCGTTTGCCGGCCAGTTCGAACAGTTCGGTGATCAGCCACGGCGCGGTGATCACGGTCGGGCCGCCGTCGAAGCTGAAGCCGTCCTGGCGATAGACGTAGGCCCGGCCGCCCGGCTGGTCGCGCTTTTCGAGGATGGTGACCCGGTGGCCACGGGCCGCCAGGCGGACGGCGGCAGCCAGCCCGCCGAAGCCGCTGCCGATGACGATGATCCGTTGGGACATGACCGTGTTCCTATCGAGGCGACGTCGTTGGCCAGCCTGGCCGGCGGGGGA
>JACCVE010000236.1 GCA_013698285.1 Chloroflexia bacterium
GTGTTCCTGTTGGCCGAGCCGGAGACGCCACCGGTCGACCGGGCAACGTTGCCGGTGACCGGCGATCACCCGGAGCGGTACTTCGGCGACGGCCCGCTGGCGTTCCGGGCCTACGACGCGGGGGGCGACATCATCGACGGGGCGCTGGGCGGGACGGCCGATGCCGAGGCGGCGGTGGAACGGTTCCTGGGCTCGCCGGAGGTCGCCCACGTTGATGTCCGGTTCGCGATCCGGGGCTGCTTCGCCTGCCGGGTGGTGCGGGCCTGAATGGAGGGACAAACATCAACGCCGGTATGTGGGAGGTCGCGAGGGTACGTAGCCATGGTTATCCATCGCCCGGACGATCGCGATGTCCGCCGTTACCCCGGTGGTCAGCCGGACGGTGCAAGGCGTACGGCTGGTCACCAGGGGTGACGGGTCACGCCGCCTTCGTGGCCATCACGTCGATCGGCTGGTTCGGGTCGGGGCCGATGCGAACCAGCAACGCGAGCAACGGGGCGGCGACCACGGCCATCAGCACGCCGGAGAGGCCGATCGCCAACGCCATGTTGGCGCGCTCGCCGATCGCGAGGATGGCCAACTGGACCGCGCCCAACCCCAACATGGCCACGAGGGATTGGAGCGAGATGATCGTGGCGCGTTGGCGGCTCGGGATGGCGTCGTTGAGCGCCGCCGCCAACACCGGCCGGACGGCGGCACCGACCGCTGAAGCGACCGCGAACAGGACGACCGCTTGCCGTGAGGCACCGAGCCACAGCACGATTTGCATCCCTGCGATCGCCAACGGTGCCAGGATGAGGAGCCACTGACGGCCCAATCGAACGGCGAGATGCGGGGAGACGTACGAGCCGGCGATGCCGCCCAACCGGATACCCAAGAGAACGCCACCGAATGTCCAGAGCGGCAGCCCGACTTCGGCGACGTATGGCTGGAAAGCGGTCATCGTCAAGACGGTCACGAAGAGGTAGATCAGTGCCCCGATCAAGAGGACGTATCGCACTCGCGGCGTCCTGGTCGCGATCTGGACACCTCGGACCAGATTGGCGCGGTATCCGGGCCGGACCGCGAGGTCATCGCTGCCGACATCGTCCGACGGCGGTTCGTGGAACGTGAGTGCCACGCCCGCCGCGGCGAACGAGGCGATGGCGGTGAGGACGAAACACAGGCGCATATCGTAGGTGGCGACCAAGCCACCGACCAAGCCGGAAAGCCCACCCGCGGCCAGATCGACGATCGCGCCGCGGCTCACGACGTGGGCGAAATCGCCGGCGCGCCCGTCCGCTTTGAGGCCGTCGTAGACCAAGGCGTCCGCGGCACCCGAAATAAACGAAAACGACACACCCCAGAAAATATAGGCGAGCAGGAAAGCCGGCGAGAGGACCCCCGTGAGGAGGCCCAGCAGGGCAAGCCCTTGGAGGGTGGCCCCGATGACCAATGAGGTCTTGCGTCCCCAGGTGTCGGCGACGGTGCCGGTGGGCACCTCGGACACCGCCAACAGCACGATGGCGACGAACTCGAGCATGCCGATCTCGCCGAGTGACAGCCCGCGCCGCTCGAAGAACACGATCCAGATCGGCATCCACAGCATGGAACGCATCAGGGCGGTGAACGCGTAGAACCGGGGGATATTGGCCTGATACCCCATCATCGCCCTCCTCACCTCGTCACTGGTCGTCAGTACGTCGAACGGGTCCGCCCGAATAGGGGCAGACCCGTGTGGTTGATGAGGAAACCGATGGTCCCGGGGAGGCCACACCGCCCGCGGCCGCGGTCGGGCGGGATCATTCGGGAGGGATCACCTGGGGCCGGTTCACGGTAGAGGGCCCGTCACTCGCGACCGCCCAGCCCCTGGTGCATGCTCGCATCATGCGCCTCCAGCAGCCCCAGGTCAACCAGCCGTTCACCCCTGAAACGTCTGCTCCGACCACCCATCGATCCCGGAGGAGCCGAGCGAGGTAGGACGGCCGGGTACGGATCGAGAGCCCCATCCTATCAAGCGGATCGCG
>JACCVE010000153.1 GCA_013698285.1 Chloroflexia bacterium
GGGTCGGAGAGCTGCCGCATCAGGTCCATGCCCTCGACCATCAGGTGGACGTGGGTGTCGATCAGGCCGGGCAGGATCCAGCCGCCGCCGGCGTCGATCTCCTCGGTCGCGGTGTCCGGCCGGGGCAGGTCGGCGAGGCGGCCGGCGGCCCGGACGCGGCCGTCCTCGACCAGCACGGCGCCGTCCGGCACGGGATCGGCGCCGGTGCCGTCGAACAGGGTGCCGTTGCGGATCAGGGTCACGGGCATGCTGGCGCTCCTCGTGTTCGTCGGTGGATTTGCGTCGTTGGCGGCCGCGATCGGGTCGTGTCGTCATCTCGTCGTCCCGTTCGGACGAGGCAGGTTGCGGCGAGGACCCATGATAGCCGGTGTGTATCTGCCGGGTGCGAGCGGTGCCAGTGTCCATCCTGCTTACCACCGTCTCCGGCGGTCACGTGAGCGGTCGCTCGGGCGGCGTATCGCTCACACACTTGACAGCCGTCGTTCATCCGTGCTTATTGCCATGAACACGGGCGCCACCGATGGCGGGAGTTTCCGTGCGGGTTGCGAGGCGGTCCCATCGGTTGGGCCGGCCGGTCATCATGGCAAAGGAGCTACACACATGGGTATCTACGTTCCTCGACGGAAGGGCACCATCAACCGGCGCGACGTGCTGAAGGGGACGAGCGCGGCGGCGATGGGCGCGGCGCTGGCCGCGCGGGGGGTCACGGCGCAGCAGACGACGCCCACGACCAACATCTCCGGGACCGAATTGCGCATCCTGCAGTGGAGCCACTTCGTCCCCAGCTACGATGTCTGGTTCGACGCCTTCGCCCAGGAGTGGGGCACCGCCAACGGCGTCACGGTCACGGTCGACCACGTCAACACCGCCGACATCCCGGCGGCCTTCGCCGGCGAGATCCAGGCCGGCGAGGGGCACGACCTGGTCGAGCACATCTCACCGGTCGCCCAGTACGAGCCGAGCCTGATGCCGATGAACGACCTGGTCGCCGAGATGGAGAGCCGCTTCGGCACCCAGCTCCAGGTGGCCCGGGGCAACTCCTACAATCCGACCACCGAGACCTACTTCGCCTTCTGCCACGGCTACGCCCCCGACCCCGGCGACTACCGCCGCTCCCTCTGGGAAGCGGTCGACATGCCCAACGGCCCCACCACCTGGCAGGAGCTGCTCGACGGCGGGACCCGGATCCTCAACGAGCAGGGCATCCAGATGGGCATCGGGATGTCGAACGAGATCGACTCCAACATGGCCGCCCAAGCCCTGCTGTGGTGCTACGACGCTCCGGTCCAGGACGAGAGCGAGAATATCGTCCTCGACTCCCCGAATGCGGTCGCGGCGGTCGAGTTCATGAAGCAGCTCTTCGAGCAGTCGATGACCGAGGAAGTGTTCAGTTGGAACGCGGCCTCCAATAACCAGCTCCTGGCCGCCGGGCAGGCCTCCTACATCCTCAACTCGATCTCCGCCTACCGGACCGCCCAGGCCGACTCGCCCGAGGTGGCGGAGGATATCTACTTCGTCAAGGCCCTCGCTGGCCCGGGTGGCACCGCACTCGCCAACGGGCACGCCATCTTCAACTACATGGTCCCCACCCACGCGGCGAACCCGGCCACGGCCCAGGAGTTCCTGCTCCACTTGGTCACCAACTACGAGTTGGCGGTCAACGAGAGCAAGCTCTACAACTTCCCGTCGTTCCCGGATTCCGCGCCGGAACTGCTGGCCGACGGCGGCCCGCTGGACGTCGACCCGTTCGGCTCCGTGCCGCCCGACAAGCTGGCGGTGCTGAAGACGGCCGACACCTGGACGACAAACCTGGGCTACCCGGGCCCGGCCAACGCCGTGATGGGCGACATGTTCGCGTCGTTCACCCTCTCGAACATGATGGCCAAGGCGGCCCGGGGCGACATGTCCCCGGCCGACGCGGTGGCCGAAGCCCACGCGACACTGGTTGCCAGCCGCGAGTCCTGGGCGGCCCGGGGCCTCGTCGGCGGCGGCAGCGCCGGGGCGACCCCGACGGCATAACCCATCGGGTCATCACACGTCTCGCGGGGGCGACCCGGACCGCTCGGGCCGCCCCCGCCATGGCATCATGACCAGGAATCACATGCGGATTGCCGGACGGCGTGACACCGGTGGCGCGCCGTCCGGTGGGGGCGGGGGTGGCACGTGCCGCCCCCGGCCGGTATGAGCGGCGACGCGACAGCGGGGGGCCACAACGTATGGCGGTCGTCGAGACGCGCGGGCTAACGAAACAATTTGGTGAGGCGGCGGCGGTGGTCGACCAGATCGACCTGCGCAGCACCGACGGGGAGTTCCTGGTCCTGCTCGGTCCGTCCGGCTGCGGCAAGACGACCTTGCTGCGGATGATCGGCGGCCTGGAGACCCCGACGGCCGGCGACATCCTGATCGGGGGCCACCTGGTCAATCACCTGCCGCCCCGGGCCCGCAAGATCGCGATGGTCTTCCAGAGCTACGCCCTCTACCCGCACATGTCGGTCTACAACAACATCGCCTTCCCGCTCAAGGCCCAAAAGATGGACAAGGCGGGCCAGAAGACCAAGGTCGATTGGGCCTCTGGCATCCTCGGCATCGACCACCTGCTCGACCGCAAGCCGCGCCAGCTCTCCGGCGGCCAGCGGCAGCGCGTCGCCCTGGCCCGGGCCCTGGTCCGGGACCCGAACGTCTTCCTGCTCGACGAGCCGCTCTCCAACCTCGACGCCCAGCGGCGGGCATCGGCCCGGGACGAGTTGCAACAGTTCCAGCGCTCGGTCGGCACGACGACCATCTACGTCACCCACGACCAGGTCGAGGCGATGGGGATGGGGGACAGGATCGTGGTCATCAACCACGGCACGATCCGCCAGATCGGCACGCCCCGCGACATCTACGACGAGCCCGCCGACACCTTCGTCGCCACCTTCCTTGGCTCCCCGCCGATGAACCTGATCCCCCGCGACGGCGAGTTGCTCGGCTTTCGGCCGGAGCACTTCGCCCCCGCCCGTGCCCTGGCCGGCGATGGTTCGGCCGACGGGGTGGTGCCCTTCCCGTTCCGCGTCCACCGTGAGGAGTACCTGGGCTCCGAGCGCCTGGTCTACGGCGAGATCGGCGAGTCCCGTGCCGTGGCCCGGTTCCCGGTCACCACCGCCGTCGATGCCACGGTCGGCTCGACGCTTGAATACGGCGTCCGGCGCTCCGATTTGAAGGTCTTCGACGCCGAGAGTGGCCTGCGGGTGCGACGGTGACCGCCACGATGCCCGGGGCGCCACTCGCCCCCGCCACGACCGAAGCCGACGAGGGACGCTACTGGCTGGACCGGGAAGGCATCCTTGGTCCGCTCCTCCTTCTCCCCACGATCGTCTACATCTTTGCCCTGGTGGGGGTGCCGCTGGTCCTGGCGGTCCTCTTCAGCCTCAGCGACGCCACGGTCGGCGACCCCGCCATCGACCTGGTCGGGTTCCGCAACTTCGTCGATGTCGCCCGCGACGGCACCTTCCAGCAGGCCCTCCGCAACACCCTCGTCTTCACCTTCGTCTCCCAGGCCGTGGTCCTGGTCCTCGCCAACATCCTCGCCCTGACCCTGGCGGCCGACTTCAAGGGGAAGCGCCTCGTCCGGTTCCTCGTCCTCCTGCCCTGGACCACCCCGATCGCCCTCGGCGCCCTCGGTTGGTTCTGGATGCTGGACTCGGTCTACAGCCCGATCGACTTCGTCCTGCGCGAGGTCGGCCTGCTTGGGCCCGGGACGCCCTGGGGGCCGCGCCGGAACATGTACTGGCTCGGCAAGGACGATCTGGCCCGGCTGGCGGTCCTCTTCGTCCACATCTGGCGGACGCTGC
>JACCVE010000159.1 GCA_013698285.1 Chloroflexia bacterium
AGCGGGGACAGGAGATAGGGGACAGGGGACAGGGGACAGGGGAACGGTCGCGGCGGGGCGATCGGGGCCGGGTGGGTTGGTGGGGTGGGGCGCGAGCCGGGAGGGGCCCCACGCGATCCCTGCCCAGGCGACCGGGTCGCCCTACCTGGCGGTGGTGCCGCACGGGGAACTGAACGAGGGTGCACCCGTGATGCCCCCCGATCGCTGGGCCGCGCTGCTGGCCTGGGCGCGGGAGGAACGGGATCGGGTGATCGTGGTCGCGAGCCCGCTGTCACGACGGGCCGACGGGCTGACGCTGGCGCGGTTGGTGGACGGGACGATCCTGGTCCTAACCCCGGGTCAGACGACGGCTACGGCGGCGGCGCGTGCTCAGGATGCTATTCGCCAGGCGGGTGGTTCCATACTCGGGGTCGTGCTGGCCGACCGGTGAGGCGGATGCCCCGGAGTAGGCACGGGCGACGGGACCCGACGCGGCGGCCCCGGCGCCGTCCGAATCGAACCCTGATGACCCCAGCCGGGCCGCCTCGTGGGCGGGGTCGGTGGGGCTGCCGGGCGTCGCCGGGCTCGACGGCCCCGGGCCCGTGACGTGGGTCGCGGTGGTAGCGGGTCCGTCGGCCGGGGAATAGCCGGTTGTACCGGTTGGCCAGGTGTCTTCCAGCGCGAAGGGGCGGAGGCGTTCGTTCGGATCGACGACATGCAGCGAGGGGGGCGAGGTGGCATAGCCCGCGTCGAGTTCGTCGCGGCGGCGGGTGGCTTCGAGGACCAGGCGCTCGGCCTTGAGCTCGAGCAGGTTCGACGTGGCGGGGAGGGGCAGGTCGCGGCTGAACAGGAACGAGCCGCTGTCGGCACTGACGACGCGGGCGATGAGATCGATGCTCTGGTTCTCGATGCAGGCGGCGAGACGGGCCGGATCGACCCAGCCACGCTCCACGACGATGTCCCCCAGTCGTTGGGTGGGGACGGTCTCCTCCTGCCCGGCGAGGGCGTCTCGGAGGTTGGCCTCGGTGATCAGGCCGTCGCGGACGAGGGCACTGCCGAGGCGCATCGTCGGCAGGGACGACGTGACCATGGCGACGGCGCCCCGGAGGACGTAGACACTGACCTCTTCGGTGGCGATCTGGACGAGGAGCCGGCCGCTGAGGCGGCGCTGGCCGATGATGAACAGGAGGTCCGGCACCGGAATATCCGCCAGGTCACCCATGATCGCCACCGTGCCGTCTCCCTCCAGAACTCGTACCTGGGTATCGCGACGTCGCCCGGTTCCGGTCCGGGGGGCCGATAGCCGCCGCACCGGAGGCGGCTGGCCACGGTGGCGAGCGCGTCAAGCAGGCGGGGAGGCCGCGAGATAGGGACGCGCGCGGAGCTGCCGGAGATCGTCCGCGACGACCCGACCTACCGGGACGCCGTGGGTCCGGCACGCCTGGGCGATGAGGGCCATTGTCCCATGGCACCGGGCGGATAGCATCTCCGCGGGGTCGCCGGCGTTAGCCCAAACGTCCGCATCAGCCCGTACTAGTGACGCGACCGAGGCGGGCGGCATGGCATCGGCCCCGGTGGCGAGGGCCCGGTCGGGGCGGAGTTCGTCCCAGGTGATCCCGGCCCGGAGGGCGACGAGGACGCACCAGTAGATGGCCTGGGAGGCTTCCAGGGCGACATCCGCGGCGGGATCGTCGCCGTGGGAATGGGTCCCATCGACCGCCCCGGCCAGCTCGCGCAGTTCGCCGGCGAGGCGGGGGGTGACGCGGTCGGCCGCCGACCGGAGGAGCGCCGAGGTGGCGGAGACGGCCGAGAGGTCGTGGTCGCGGAGGAGGGCATAGGTGGCGAGGAGGTCGCGGGTGAGCGTGACGAGGTCGGCCTCTGGGTCGGCGCCATAGACGGCGGCCGGGTCGAAGACGCGCTCGTGAGTGATCTCGAGGCGGTCGTCCGGGGTGAGGCGGCGGTAGTAGCAGGAGGAGTAGCCGTCGTGGCAGACGGCGCCGAGTTGGGTGACGCGGACCAGCAGGCTATTCCGGTCGCAGTTGACGGCGATGTCCTCGACGATCTGTTCGTGGCCGGAGGTGGCGCCCTTGCGCCAGAGGGTCTGGCGGCTCCGCGACCAGAAGTGGACCCGGCCGGTGGCGCGGGTGGCCGCCAGGGCATCGGCGTTCATGAAGCCGACCATCAGGACGGCGTCGGTGGCGGCGTCCTGGATCACGGCGGGGACGAGGCCATCGGCGTCGAAGGTGATCGGGGGGGCGGACGTGGCGGCGTTGGCGGTACTCATGGGGTGGTGG
>JACCVE010000204.1 GCA_013698285.1 Chloroflexia bacterium
CCGTTGGCCGATCCTGGATCGGCCGCGCCGGGCCTGCGGCAGACGGTGCGGATGGCCCCGCTCCGGCACTCCGACCTGCGCCTCCCGGCGAGTCACGGAACCATGGCGGTGCGGGTCATCCCCGGCCAGATCGTGACCGGACGGGTCGAGGTCATCCCCACCACGCGGGGTGACGAGGCGGTCGCCGACCCGGTCCGGGACCTCCTCAAGCTGGTCTGCGTCGAGCGCCACGCGGCGTCCGGCCGGGTCGGCGTGGGCTACGTGGAAGGGTTCGGCCTCCGCCGGGGGGCGATCGCCAGCACGATCGCCCATGACGCCCACAACATCGTCGCGGTCGGCGCGGACGATGTCGATCTCATGGCCGCGATCGCCACGGTCGCCAGCAGCCAGGGCGGCCTGGCCGTGGTCGCCGACGGCCGGGTCCTGGCCCACCTGCCCCTGCCGATCGCGGGCCTCCTCTCCGACCAGCCGCTGGAGGTGGTGGCGAGTGCGTATGCCGACCTGGAGGACCAAGCCCGCCAGTTGGGGAGCGCGTTGCCGTCACCGTTTGGCACCCTGGCCTTCATGGCCCTCTCGGTGATCCCGGCGGCCCGGGTGACGGACCGGGGATTCTTGTCGGTGGGGTGAGGGGGGGCGCTCCCGTTTGCTGAAACATGCGATGGACCCTGCCGGTACGCCCGTAAGTGCACCACTCACTGGGTCTGGCGGTGTCTCGGATGCGGACGGTAGCCCGGCGGTTCACGGGTTGTGATGTCCTGGTAGGAACGGCATCTCTGGCCGCATTCTGCATACTCGCGGGTGCTACGCTAGCCAGCGATGGGGTTTCCGAACTCGACGTTCGGGATGAGATCGTGACGGGCGTGCGGCGTCGGGAGAGCGAGACGGTGACCGAAGTTGTGGCGGCATCCCCGGTGGGACCGGGGACCAGCGTGGGACGAGACCGCCAGTACGACGTGGTGGTGATCGGCGCCGGGGTAGCTGGGCTGACCCTGACGCTGCGGCGGCCGGCGGGACTGCGGGTGGCCCTGCTGACGAAGGGTGTCCTGGGCGAGAGCAACACGCGGTATGCCCAGGGGGGGCTGGCGGCGGCGATGGGCGCCGATGATTCCCCGGCCCTGCACGAGGCCGACACGCTGGCGGCCGGGGCCGGGCTCTGCGACCCGGCGGCCGTCCGGGCGCTGGTCGAAGGGGCGCCGGACGCGGTCCGCTGGCTGCTCGATGCCGGGACCGCGTTCGACCAGGACGGCGCGACGGGGACACTGCAACTCGGGCGGGAGGCGGCGCACAGTCGTCGCCGCGTGCTGCACGCCGGGGGCGACGCGACCGGGGCGGAGATCGAGCGGGCCCTGGTGGCGCGGGTCCGGCAGGACCCCCGGGTGGAGGTGTTCGAGCACGCCTTTGCCCGCGACCTGATCGTCGAGGGCGGGCGCTGCGCCGGGGTGGTGGCGGAACTGGGCGTGGGGGTCGCGCCGGTGGCGGTCCGGGCCCCGGTCGTGGTGCTGGCGGCCGGGGGAATCGGGCAGCTCTGGGCGGTGACGTCGAACCCGCCGGGGGCGACGGCCGACGGGCTGGCGATGGCGATGCGGGCCGGGGTGGCCGTGGCCGACCTGGAGTTCGTCCAGTTCCACCCGACGGTGTTGATGGTGCCGGGCAGCGACGCGTTCCTCGTCTCCGAGGCGGTCCGGGGCGAGGGCGCCTACCTGCGGGCGAAGGACGAGACCCGGTTCATGCTTGCCGACCACCCGCTGGCCGAACTGGCGCCGCGAGACGTGGTGGCCCGGGCGATCCAGCGGCGGATGCTGGCCGATGGCGAGGACCACGTCTGGCTGGACCTGCGCCACCTCGACCCGGACGTGGTCCGGGCCCGGTTCCCCTCGATCGGCGCCGAGCTGCGGCGGCGGGGGTTGGACCTGGCCGGTGACCTGCTGCCGGTCGCCCCGGCGGCACACTACGCGATGGGCGGCGTGGTCGCCAGCGTCACCGGGGAGACGAGCCTGCCGGGCCTGCTGGCCCTGGGGGAGATCTCCTGCACCGGGGTCCACGGCGCCAACCGGCTGGCGAGCAATTCCCTGCTGGAGGGGCTGGTCTTCGGCCTGGCTGCCGCCGACCGCCTCACGGGGGAAGGGAAGGCGCCAGCGATGCCGCCACTCCGGCCGGGAGACGACGACGGACGGGAGACCGTTACCGGCCAGCGGCATGAGCTGGCAGCGGTCCGGGAGACGATCCAACGCACGATGAGCCGCGAGGTCGCGGTCGTCCGGGACCGGTCCGGTCTCGACCGGCCGATCTACCGGCTGCGGGACCTATGTGGAGTCCCGCCCGCCGCGGCTATCCGGGACGTGGCCGAGGTGGCGAACATGGTCCTGGCCGCCGGGGCCATCGCCACGGCCGCCGCCGCCCGAGAGGAGAGCCGGGGAGCCCACTTCCGGGCCGATGTCCCGGCGCTCGACCCGGCACTGGACGGGCGGCACCTGATGCGGATGGGTGCCGGGGCGGGGGAGTGGCGGTTCGGGAGCCTGGCGGACGCCCTGGCGGTCGGCGCGGGCGTATCGGGGTAGGGGCTAGGCGACCTCAACCCAAACAGCGTGTCCGGAGACGTCACAATCTCTCGTAGAGGCGCTGCTTGCTGCGCCCTTTCGGGGTACGTACGATCCATATCGTGACGTTCGTTAGGTTGGAGGGCGCAGCGAGCAGCGCCCCTACGGTGTTTTCGTCGCGTGCCTGGCGTCCACCGGGCAGGGTCCGACGGACATAATCCCGGCATTCGACGCCGGGGGAGCCAAGAATGCCTGGCGTGGCGCGGTCTCCTGAGCCAATCCCGAATCAGGCCGAGGTGGGTGGCGACAAAGTTGCCCCCGTCGACGGCCCTGGCGATCCGATCGGCAAAGGATTTGTCGATCCCGCGGGTGGAGACATGGACATGGAGGCCGGTGATGCCGAGCTGACGACCGGAGGTGACGATAGCCCAGGTGCGGGTGAGTTGGCACCCGGCGGAGCCGAACCCGTGGAAGGGCAGACCTCGGAGATCTCGGTGAATGGGATCTGCCGCGTCACCGTGTCAGGTCCCGCCACGATGGTCGCCCGCTGAGCCAACAGGGCCTCAGTCTCGCACCGCGCGTCGTTGGGGTTGAGACTCGCTAGCCACGCCTGGTCGCGCCGCATCGCCTCGTCCCACAGCGCCAGACGCTCTGCTCGCGTGGATATCAGGGTCTCGGTATAACTTCGGCTAATCTGAGGACATGGCGATGTGGCCTCATTACGGTTCCGAGCGCCGGCGACCTCCGTTTCGGCGGCGATCACCGTGGTCCGCGCCGGTGGGTCGATGCGCTGTTCCGACTGGGGCGACATGGTGCCGCGCGGGGAGATCGTCCAGACAGCGAGGATGCCGCTGATGAGCATAACGATGCCGGTGCCGGCGATGAGCCTTGATCGTACGACGAGCGTCGATGCACCGCTGGCCGCCACCGAGGACGGTCCCAACCTCGCCCGCCGCGAAGAACTCGGCAAGGTCGGTGGCCGCCGAGGTCGAATCGCCCGCGCGATGCGCATCGCTCAGATCATCGCCGGCTCCCGCCACAATGTCCGAAACTCGCGTGACATTCACGTGACATTGTTGATTGGCGACGTGTCATCGCCCCCATCGAGGCGATGACGCGACCGCCGGCCGTCCGCCAAGGCTCCCGGCCGCGCCCGGCGACAGCACATCAGCCGGGCGGTCGTGACCGGCGAGGACCGGCCAGCGACGCGGGGCAGGTGATCAGCGTTCCTCCCACGCCAACCCGAGGTAGGTGGCGAAGAAGCTGCCCTCGTCGGCGGCCTCGGCGATCCGCTTCACCAGGGGCTTGCCGATGCCGTGACCGGCGTCGGCCTCGGCCCGGAGGAGGATCGGGCGATCGTCGCCCCCCGCGGTCTCGCGCTGGAGCAGGGCGGTCATCTTCCGGGCGTGGAGGGGATCGACGCGCGTGTCCTGTTCGGCGGTGGTGATCAGGGTCGGTGGGTAGGACGTGCCCCCGGTGACGTGATGGTACGGGGAGTAGGCGTGGAGCCAGCGGAAGGCGTCCTCGTCGTCGGCGGAGCCGTATTCGGGGACCCACAGCTTGGCGATGCGGAAGTGGTGGTAGCGGACCATGTCGAGGAGGGGGACGCCGCAGAAGACGGCACCGACGAGGTCGGGGCGCTGGGTCATCGCGGCGCCGACGAGCAGGCCGCCGTTGCTGCCGCCCCGGATGCCGAGTTTCGCCGCGCTGGTGTATCCGTTCGCGATGAGCCATTCGGCGGCGGCGATGAAGTCATCGAAGACGTTCTGCTTGTGCTCGCGCATCCCGGCCCGGTGCCAGTCCTCGCCGTACTCGCCGCCGCCGCGCAGGTTAGGGATGGCGATGATGCCGCCCCGTTCGAGCCAGGCGGGCATGTGGGGCCGGTAGTCCGGCGTCTTGCTGATGTTGAAGCCGCCGTAGGCAGCCAGGATCGTGGGCGCGGTGCCATCGAGGGGGACATCGGCCCGGCGGAGCAGGAACATCGAGATCGGCGTGCCGTCCTTCGAGGGGTAGCGGACCTGCTCGACGGCGATCGCCGTGGGGTCGAACCCGGCGGCGGGCGGCAAGGGCGAGATGGGCAGGCGGGCTCCCGTCAGGAGGTCGATGACGAAGGCGCACTGGGGCTGGACGAAGCTCGTGTAGCCGATGGCGACCCGGGGGTGACCGGCGTGGCCGTCCAGGCTGGTGACGGTACCGAGGCCGGGCAGCGGGAAGTCGCGGACGTGGGAGCCGTCCATCCGGTACACGCGGAGGCGGGAGGTGGCCGACTCCATCTCGTGGGTGACGATCACGTCGCCGGCCAGGACGAAGTGGTCGAGGACGGCGTCCGGGGACTCGGGGATGATCGTTTCCCAGTTGGACGGTTCGGGCGCGGTCGGGTCGACGGAGACGACCCGGTAGTTCGGAGCCTCCCAGTTGGTGAGGAGGAAGAAGCGGTCGCCGTCGAAGGTCGGGTTGAGGAAGAGGGCGTCGACGCCCTCGACCACGGGGACGAAGGGCTCGTCGCGCCAGGTCTGGTCGTGGAGGTAGACCTCGGTCCGGGCCCACCCCTGGGAGGCGGTGACGACCAGCCAGCGGCCGTCGTCGGAGAGGGTCAGGCCGAGCATGTCCTGGGGCGATCGGCCCTCGCCGAAGACCTTGCGGTCGGCGGCCGGGTCCTCGCCGAGGCGGTGAAAGAAGGCGTGGCGGTCGTAGTTCTCGCCGCCCTCGGGAACCGTGCCGGGCGTGGGGTAACGGGTGTAGAAGAAGCCGGAGGCGTCCGGCAGCCAGGCCAGGCTGGTGTAGCGGGTCCGCTTGATCGCCTCGGGGTGGTCGGTCCCGGAGTCGACGTCGAGGACGCGCAGGGTGCTCCATTCGTCGCCGTTCCGGGATGTGCCGTAGGCGAGGTGGTGGCCGTCCGGGGAGGGGTACCACCAGTCGAGGGCGGTCAGGCCGTCGCCGCCGAGGGTGGTCGGGTCGACCAGGGCCCGCTCGTCGCCGGCCGGTCCCTCGCGGGTGTAGAGGATGGGCTGGTCCTGGTC
>JACCVE010000240.1 GCA_013698285.1 Chloroflexia bacterium
CCGGAGAGCCACCGCGCGGCCGTGTAGGAGAGCGGCTCCATGATCGTCTCGACGGTGTACTCGGCCTCCAGCCTGTACCGGACCACGTCGAATTGCAGTGCCCCGACCGCCGCAAGGATCGGCTCCCGGCTTCCACTGCTGACCGGGTAGAAGAGCTGGATCCCGCCCTCCTCCTCGATCTGCTTGAGCCCCTTCAAGAACTGCTTGTAGCGGTCGGCCCGCGCGTGGCGCAGCAGGGCGAAGTGCTCGGGCTGGAAGCGGGGCAGCGGCGGGAACTCCCCGATCGGACCCTCGCTGACCGTGTCCCCGATCACGAACACCCCCGGGTTGATCAGACCCACGACATCGCCCGGGAACGCCTCTTCGACCGTTTCCCGGTCGCTGCCGAACAACCGCAGCGGGCGGCTCAGGCGGACGGATTTCCCCTGCCGGGGATGCCAGACCTCCATGTCCTTCTCGAACCGGCCCGAGACGACCCGCAGGAAGGCGACCCGGTCCCGGTGGCGCGGGTCCATATTGGCCTGGACCTTGAAGACGAAGCCCGAGAACCGGTCGTCGCCCGGCGAGACGATCGTCTCGTCCGTCGCCTGCGGTCCCGGCGCCGGGGCCATGCCCACGAACTGGCGCAGGAACAATTCGACCCCGAAGTTGGTCAGGGCGCTCCCGAAGGCGACTGGGGTCAGGTCGCCGGACAGCACCGCCTCGCGGTCGTACTCGGACCCCGCCAAGTCGAGCAGGGCCAGGTTGTCGCGGAGGGTCGCCGCCGGATCGGCCCCGATCAGCCCGTCCACGGCCGGGTCATCGAGGCTCGCGACGCGGACCGGCGCGCGCTTCGCCCCGTGTTCGGTCCGCTCGAAGAGGTGCAATGTCTTCGCCTGCCGGTCGTAGACGCCCCGGAAATCGGGGCCGTCCCCGATCGGCCAGGTCAGCGGGTAGGTCTTGAGGCCAAGGACCCGTTCGATCTCGTCCAGCAGGTCGAGCGGATGACGCCCGGGCCGGTCCATCTTGTTGATGAAGGTGAAGATCGGCGTCCGTCGCTGCCGGCAGACCGCGAACAACTTCAGCGTCTGCTCCTGGATTCCCCGGGCCGCGTCCAGCACCATCACCGCGGAATCGACCGCGGTCAGGGTCCGATAGGTGTCCTCGGAAAAATCTTGGTGACCGGGGGTATCGAGCAAGTTCAGGTGACAGCCCGCGAACGGGAAGGTCAGGGCGGTCGAGGAGACGGAGATCCCGCGCTCCTGCTCCAGCGCCATCCAGTCCGAGGCCGCGTGACGGCCGCCCCGGCGGGCCGTGACCGACCCGGCCAGGTTCACCGCCCCACCATAGAGCAGCAACTTCTCGGTCAGGGTCGTCTTGCCGGCGTCGGGGTGAGAGATGATGGCGAATGTCCGTCGTCGGGCCGCCTCGGCGTCGATCCGGTCTGAGGCGCCCGTGCGCGTCGCCTGACCGGGGTGTTCGGTCGCGGACCTGGACTCGGGGGGCATCTCTTCCCCCGTCGTCGCGGGTGCCGGTATGGGGGTGATGATCGACATGGTGAGATCCTCGGGTGGTCCGGCGATCACGTCCCGAGGGCCCGGAACGGGCGGGAACGTGTCCGGCTCGGACGAGTGGATTATGCTGTGGGAGAAACGATCTGGCTCGCGTACGGCCGGTCCGGTCCGCGACGAGTCCACGATGCCGTGATCAGTATAGTCGTCGCACCGGGCGGGAGCGGCAATTTGCCGGGGACGCGTGCGTCTCTGGCGATTACCGGGACGCTGGGCGACGCCAGCCAGGGGGACACCGCCGCGTGAGCGATTCCAAACTCGCCGACTATCTCCACGTCGTCCCGGCGGGTGGCGCCGCCGCGCTCGTCAAGACGCTCCACCTCGGTCCCGAGGCCATCGCCTGGGACGATCACCTCTCTGCCGGCCCGATCCCGGCCAAGCTGTCGCCGGTCAACCTGGCCCATCGCCGCTGCCTGTTCGGCGAGGCGGTCGGCTGGGGGCCGTACCGGGATCGCCGGAAGGCGATGGCCGCGCGAGACGGCGAACTGGCGAGGTTCCGCGATTATGGCGAGGTGGTCTACTGGCTGGGACCGGGCCTCGACGACCAACTCACCCTGCTCCAGGCGCTCGACCAATTCGCGATCCGCGGCGGCCAGGGCACTCGCCTCAGCCTGGTCCCCTTCCGTTCACCGAGTGACGACGGGCGGCCGCGCGCGGTGGCGGACCACCGGCCGGACGACCTCCGGGCCCGGTTCGAGCGGCGCCGGGAGCTGGATGAGGACGCGTTCCGGCTCAGCCGCCGGGCCTGGGACGCCGTCCGCTCCGGGGACCCGACCACCGTCGAACGCCTGCTCGGCACCGACACCTCGGCCCTCCCCGACCTCGCCCCCGCCCTCCATCGCTGGCTCGAAGAGCTTCCCGACCATGAGACTGGTTTGACCCGGACCGAGGCCGCGGTCCTCGCCAGCCTCGGCGACGACGACACGCCGGCCGGGACGCTGGTCGATGCGGTCCGCGACCGGGAAGCCGTCCCCTACCAGTCCGCCGCCACCCTCGGCGTGGTGGTCGGCAACCTGGCCGCCGGCCCGGCGCCACTCGTCAGGAC
>JACCVE010000228.1 GCA_013698285.1 Chloroflexia bacterium
ACCCGCGATGATGTGAACTGGCTCGCTCACACCCTGGTCTACAAGTCGTCCGGCGGCCTGCGCCTGGACAAGAAGCCCGTCACGATCACCGAGTTCCAACCCAAGGAACGCAAATACTAGTGCCGTCTCACCCGAACATCCAGTCGCCCAGCCCCATCTTCACGCCGCGGAGGCACCCGTGAACGTCACCCTTCGGATCAAGCGGTACAACCCCGAGCAGGACGTCAAGCCCAGGTTCCACGAATATCAGGTGGAGGTCGAGCCGACCGACCGGGTCCTCGACGCCCTGAACCAGATCAAGTGGTACCAGGACGGCACGTTGACCTACCGGAGGTCGTGCGCCCATGGCGTCTGCGGTTCGGACGCGATGCGGATCAACGGCCGCAACCGGCTAGCCTGCAAGATCCTGATGAACGAATTGGGAAAGCGGATCACGATCGAGCCCCTGATCGGGTTCCGGATCGTCAAGGACCTCGTCGTCGACATGGACAAGTTCTTCGAGGCTTATAAGTCAGTCAAGCCCTACCTGATCGCGGATTCGCCCCGTTCCGGTGGAGAGCGGCGCCAGAGCCCCGCCCAGCGCGAGGCCTTCGACGACACCACCAAGTGCATCCTCTGCGCCGCCTGCACCACCGCCTGCCCGGTGACCTGGACCAGCGACGACTTCGTCGGGCCCGCCGCGATCGTCAACGCCCACCGCTTCATCTTCGATAGCCGGGACACCGGGGCTCCCGAGCGACTCCGCATCCTCAACGGCGGCTCGGGCGTCTGGCGCTGCCGGACCATCTTCAATTGCACCGACGCCTGCCCACGCGGCATCGAGGTGACCCGGGCGATCGAGCAGGTCAAGCGGGCCCTGGTCATGGACTCGGCCTGACGGGGATCTGTCCGGTTGACGGGCATCTCCCAGGAGGCACCGATCTGGTCGCTGGCTGCTATACTCCGGCCGCCATCCCGACCGATCGATCGCCCCGGGGACACGAGCCATGGACAACCCGTTTTCTTGGGATTACCAGACCACCGTACCGGGTCCGGACGATGTCTTCGGGCCATTCTCGACGGCGTACCTGATCCTCTTCACGATCGGGTTCATCGGCTCGATCGTGGTCTACAACGACGGTGCCCGCCGGCTTCTCCGCGATGGGCTCCAGCGCCGGTTCGCCCAGCGAGCATCGGGCTACGCCATGGTCATCTTCGGCATGGGCCTGTTCTTCTTTCTGATCCGCTGGCTCCAGATCAACCCGTTCACCTTCGGCGCCCGGATCTGGATGTACCTCTCGTTCCTGAGCCTGGCCGGTTTTGCGCTGGCGGTTGCCAACTATCTCCGCACCGTCTATCCGCGAGAGCGCGAGGCCTACGAATCCCGCAAGACCCGCCAGCATTACTTGCGGACCCACCCCTCCGGCTCCCGGCCCAACGCGCTCCGGGCCGTGCCCGTCGGACGCCGCCCCGTCCGCCGCCGCCTCCGCCGCTGAGTGGGCTTCCGGAACACTCGGTTTTGACCCGTCACGGCGGCGCTGGCGACGTGACGTTCTCAGGGACGATCGCCAACCGGAAAACCGGAGCAGCCCGCCGTGAGACGGGCCGCGTCTGTTCGGTTGATGGTCGTGCACCCTCTGTCGATGGACACCTTCCGGCTTGTCGCCGTTCGTTGGCTCGGGTCAGGCTGCCCCACGTCACCCGAAGAGTGCCGCTTACGGCTGCTACCTTCCGGTCCTGACCGGGTTCACGGTTCCCCGCCGCGCGGGACCCGACCGTCAACGCCACGTTACGACGCTAGTCCCACAAGATGCCACCTCGAGAGGGAATTCAACCCCGCTAGAGCGGATTGCGGGTACAGGGCACCGCTACCTCCCCATCTAGCACGACCGGCCGTAGTGTAGTTGCCCCGGTGGCCCGGCGCCAAGCCGGACCACTCCGGGCGACCACTAGTCCGGCGGCAACGGTCCTTCGGCCGGCCACTCGATCGGCCGGGGCCCCGGGTCGCCCATGTCTGGGTTGTCGCGCAACTGGCGCAGCACCCTGACCGTTAGGTCCTCACGGACCTGCACCTGGCAAGAGAGCCGCAGCGACGCCGAGATATCACCCAGCGTGGCCAATTTGGCGGCCTCGGCGTCGGTCATGGGCCCGGCGTCGCCGTCGATGATGTCCACCCGGCAGGTGGTGCATCGTGCGTTCCCGCCGCAGCGGTGCAGGATATCGCCCCCGGCATCTTCGATGCAGAGCACCAGGCGCCGCCCGTCCGCGCACTCGGCTTCTCCTAGGCCCTCCATCGTGACCTTCGCCATCCGGCAACCCCTTTCACCCCAGATTCGTCAGAACGCGGTCGTCGCTGCGCCGCTAGCGTATCATCATCCGGCTGCGTCTCCGGACCCAGCCCGGACACGTCGGCAGAGAAGATCCGACAGGAGCCGTGACATGATTGCCGTCCACCCGAGCGACGACGCCGGCGGCGCGACGACGATCGTCCCGGTCGCGGATGTCGAGCGTCGCCAGCGACGCGTCCTGGCCGAGGCGGAACGGCGCGGCTTCGAGGCCCTGATCGTCGTTGGCCGCTCGTTCTACGACCGCTGCGGCGACCTCACCTACCTCACCAACCACCTGCCGCCCTTCCCAACCGCGATCGGGGCCGAGGGGATATCGGGACTGGGCCATGCC
>JACCVE010000247.1 GCA_013698285.1 Chloroflexia bacterium
GGGTGGCAGCAAGGCGGCCAACCGCGCATGGGTGTCCGAGGTGTCCGTCCCCAGGAGCACCTCGCGCATCAGGGCGAGGATGCGAAAGGTGTCGAGCTGGAAGCGGATGCCGTCGGCGGGGAGTCCCCGGTCAGTGGACAAGCGGAGCATGTCCTCCACGGTCTCCACCGCCCGGTGTCCCTCGGCCACGGCCGTAGCCCGATCACGGACCAGGTGGCGACCGGGATCGGGGCGATCGACCTTGCCCAGATGGCTCTCCGCCAGGGCCTGGCCATCCCGCCGCACCGGGCGATCGCCGGGACGGCGGGATCGGATGACCACGGCGGCATCTACCCCGGATCGGCCTGGACCGTCGTCCCGGGCGTTCAGAACGTGCCCGACCTGCTCGCCGCCATGGCCGCCGGCGAGGTGCGGGCGGGCGGCGAGGACGGCTCGGTCGAGAAGATGGCGACGACGGGATTCCGGATCATCGCGGGCGCGACGCTCTCCGGCGAGCGACCCCCGGCCCACCAGACGCCCGGGCCGGATGTGTCCCACGGTCGCTCGGCCGAGGCCGAGAAGCTGATCGAGTACATGCCGCTCCTGGCGACGATGACCGGCGCCCAGGTGAGGAGTCCGCTCAGCACGCGGTACGAGCACCAGGTGGCGCGGGCCCTGCTCGGCTCGGGGTCGGGGTTCCCGGTCCTCGGCGTCCTCCGGTCGGTCGGGAGCTTCGTCGACGCCCACCTCTATATCGCGCCCTACCTCGGCGTCCACGGCTACTTCGGCCGCGAGCGACAGCAGACAAGGGCCCTGCGGCGGGAACTGTTCCCGGACCGGTCACGCCCGCTCAAGGTGGGCCTGTTCGTCGACGAGCTGGACGAGATCCACGGCGTGGCGACGATGTACCAGAACCTGGAACGCCTGGCGGCCGGGTCCCGCGACGACCTGCTCCGGATCGTCCGCTGTGGCACGGGCGACGGCGGCGACGCGATCTGCCTCCCCGCGCTGGCCACCGTGCCGATGCCGCTCTACGACGGGCGCGCCCTCGGTGTCCCCTCCCTGCTCGACGTGCTCGACCACGTCGCCGGCGAGGACTACGACGTGCTGCACTTCGCGACACCCGGTCCGCTGGGGCTGGCGGCGATGGTCGCCGGGATGACCCTCGGCGTGCCCATCGTCGGTGCCTACCACACCGAGTTCGGCACCTACGCCCAAGTCCTCTCCGGCGATGCTCTGGTGGCGGAGATCGTCGAGGTGCTGGTCCGCGAGTTCTACGAGCGGTGTGCCGTCGTCGCGGTCCCCTCCCGATCGACCGCCGAGGCACTGGAAGGTCGCGGATACCAGATCGACCGCTTCGAAGTCCTCAGGAATGGGGTCGACACGCTGCTCTACCGGCCCGACCGGCGCGACGAGACCTTGCGCCAGGAACTCGGGGGCGGCCGGACGCTGCTCCTCTACGTCGGCCGGGTCAGCCGCGAGAAGGGCCTCACCGGCCTGACCAATTCCTATCTGGAGCTGCGCCGGCGACGGGACGACGTTCACCTCGTGATCGCCGGTGACGGCCCCTATCGCGAGGAGCTCGAGGCGCGACTGGGGACGCTGGCCACCTTCACCGGTTTCGTGCGCGGGGAAGGGTTGGCCCGCATCTTCGCCTCGTGCGACATCTTCGCCTTCCCCAGCACCACCGATACCCTAGGGCGGGCGGTCGCCGAGGCGCAGGCGTCGGGCCTGCCGGCGGTGGTCTTCGGGATGGGCGGCCCACGGGAGTGCATCCGGCCGGGGACGAGCGGCTTCGTCGCCGCGCCCGGAGATGAAGCCGGGTTCATGGCCCGCGTCGAGGAGCTGGTGGACGACGCGGTGCTGCGGGGTCGGATGGGGGCCGCCGCGCGGGCCTTCGCGGAGACGTTGAGCTGGGAGGCGGTATTGGACGGCCTGATCGATCTCTACCGCGACATCGTCACCGTCCCGCCTCCCTCGGCCCTCACGAGCGTCCCCACCCTGGCGAGCGTCGAGCGACGGGCCGAGGTGGCGACGCCGGTGGCCTGAGGCGTCGCTGCCCGTCATCTCACCACGCCGATGTACCGGCTCGTCCTGCCACCAGTCCCCGGTCACCGGGATCGAGGTCACCCATGCGCATCCTTGGTGTTCCGGCGTTCCGGAATCGGGCCACGAACCCGTATACGGCGCTCCTCTACGGGGCGATGACCACGGACGGCGCGACGGTGGACGACGCCTCCCCGAGGACACTGTTCGGGCCCCGGCCCGACATCGTCCACATCCATTGGCCCGAGTACCTCTTCAGCGCCCCGTCACTGGCCAGGGCGGCCCTCCACGCGGTCGTCTTCGTCGCTGTCCTCTCCTGGCTCCGGGCGGGGCGGGCCTCGGTCGTCTGGACCGTCCACAACCTGGAATCCCACGACGTGCACCACCGCCGGTTGGAAGGCGCCATGTGGGGGTGGTTCGTGCGGCGGGTCGATGGGGTCATCTCGCTGTCCGGGTCCGGCCCGGAGGCCGCCCTGGCCCGGTTCCCGGCCCTCGCCGACCGGCCCGGGTTCGTGATCCCCCACGGCCACTATCGCGAGGCCTACCCGGACCAGATCGACCGGGACACCGCCCGGGAGGGGTTGTCGCTCCCGCGCGATGCCGCCG
>JACCVE010000271.1 GCA_013698285.1 Chloroflexia bacterium
CCGTTGGACGATGTGGCGCTGCTGTCGATCGTGCCCGCCCCGACTTGCCGCCCGGCGCGGGTCGGCGAGGCGACGATCGACCTCTACGCCTCCCCGACATCCGCCGAGGACCGGGGCACGCGGGTGACGTCGGTCGCCACCGCCGCCGATGGCTTCGCCGGCTTCACCTACACGGCGAATCAACCGTTTATCTACATCGGTGAGGGGGAACCCGGCGCGGGCGGCACGTTCTCCCGCGACATCGCCGCCGGCGATGGCGACGCGGTAACGATCCAGATCCTGGCCTACGTGGCCGAGGACCCGGCCGCGTAGCCGGACGACGGGGGCCGGGCCACCTCCGGGGAGGTGCTGTCCGGCCCCCATCGTCGCGACGGGCGGCTGAACACGGGCGGCCGGGACCGATCACCCACCACCGGTGCGGGAGTCACGGCCGCCGGTCGGAAATGTTTCGCGGGGCCGGCGAGGCCGGTTCTGCCGGGTCGCCGACCCATCGGCCGCCCCGGATGATCGGTTGGTTCCTCGCCGTGCGCGGGACGGGTTGGTCCAGCCATGCCGCCAGCCGTGCCAGCGACTCGCGGACCGGTCGCGGCAGCCGTTCTCGGAACGACGTGGCGTGTGTGCTCACCGGCAAGACGAGCAACGTCGTCGGGGCCACGAGCGTGACGCCCCGGAGTGCCCTGGCCGTGATCCCCGCATCGTCGTGAAACATCACCCATTCTTGTGCCATGGCCGCCCACCTCATATCGCGATCGGTGAAACCCGCGTCAGGGACAATCTGCCGGGAGGGACGCGACGCGTCTCTCACTCATGAGGATGCCAGACTGCTAGGGGAGCGGCATCGGTGATTATGCGTATTTTTCCCGCGCACCACGATCTACGTATACGTAGGGGAGGGGGAGATGATGACCTTCGACGCCGCCCGGCGCCGGGACATGCTGACCGTGGAGGCCGATCGTTACCTGGCCGTGGCCCTCGCCAACGTGACCCGCGAGTTCCCCAGCATGTCCCCGTTTGTCGCCATGGGACCAGGGCCGGTCCCCGCGCACCGCACGTCGCACCCCGCGTTCTACGGCTCCTTCGACTGGCACTCCTGCGTCGAGATGGTCTGGGTCGTCGTCCGGCTGCTGCGCCGGTTCCCCGCCGCGCCGTCCGGGGCCGCGGCGCGGGGCGTGCTCGATGACCTGCTGACGCCGGAGAACCTCGCGGCCGAAGTGGCCTTCTTCACGGGTCCGGAGCACCGGACGATCGAGCGGCCCTATGGCTGGGGCTGGTGCTTGACCCTGGCGCACGAACTCGACACCTGGGACGACCCGGACGGGCATCGCTGGGGGGAGGCGCTGCGGCCGCTCGCCGGCCACTTCGCGGCGAGCCTGGTCGGATGGATTCCCCGGCTAACCTATCCGCAGCGCACGGGGCTCCACCCCAACACCGCCTTCGGGTTGACGCTGGCCCTCGACCACGCCCGGTGGCGGGCCGGCCGCGGCGACGACGGGTTGCTGCGGGCGATCGAGGGCGGCGCCCGGCGGTGGTTTGCCGGGGACAGGGACTACCCGGCGCACTACGAACCGTCGGGGGCCGACTTCCTCTCGGCGGCGCTGTCGGAGGCCGAGCTGATGAGCCGGATCCTGCCGGTGGCGGAGTTCCCGGGGTGGCTCGGCGAGTTCTTGCCGGGCCTGGCAGCGGGCGAGCCGGGGACGCTCTTCCGGCCGGTGACGGCCACCGACACCTCGGACGGCCAACTTGCCCACCTCCTCGGCCTCAACCTGAGCCGGGCCTGGACGATGACGGCGGTGGCCAACCGGCTCCCGGCCGGAGATCCCCGGATCGGCCCACTCCTCACCGGAGCGGAGCGACAGGCGGTCACCGCCCTGCCCCACGTGGTCGGCAGCGACTACATGGCCGAACACTGGTTGGCGGCCTACGCCGTCCTCCTGTTGTCCTGAACCAGGATCCGCGGGCGCCCTCCGCGATGTGGCGGGGCACCCCGGGGGGCTAGACCAGACCGTCCTGCACCGCGAGGGCCACCGCCGCCGCCCGGGACGGCTGGCCGAGTTTGGTGAGGATGTTGGCGACGTGGGTGGTCACCGTCCGGCGGCTGAGCGAGAGCTCATCGGCGATGGCCTGATCGGTCAGGCCCCGGGCGATCAGGCCGAGCACCTCGGTCTCGCGAGCCGAGAGACGACCGTTCCCGCTCGCCGTGCCCCGCGCGGCGAGCGGGCCGGTCGAGATGGGCCCGGCGGTGGCGAGTTCGGCGGACGCTTCAGCCAGGGCATCGTCGAGGGATGCCACGCGGGCGGCGCTCGCGGGGTCGGAACCGGCGACCCGGCCGGTACGGGCGATGCGACCGGTGACGTGGGCGTGCGCCCGGGCAGCGATGACGGTGCGGGGGATTCCGAGGCGCTCCCGGTGGGCGTCGGAGATCGCCAGGAGGCGGCCGGCGCGGTCGGCTCGGTCCCGGCGGGCGGCTAGGCCGCCGACCACGTCGACGATGGCCAGCAGGCCCCTGATGTCGCCGAGCTCGGTCCGGACGGCGAGCGATTCCCGGAGGAGGGGGAGCGCGGTGGCCGGGTCACCCTGGTCCACGGCGAGGGACCCGAGTTCCAGCAGGGTGTCGGCCAAGCCGATCTGTTCACCGGCGTTCCGGAACCCACCGAGGCTCCGGCTCAACTCCTGGTGCCCGGCGGCGATGTCCCCGGTGGCCAGGAGAGAGCGGCCGAGGTTGAACCGGACGTAGGCGATGCCTCGCTCGTCGCCTCGCCGGGTCCGGAGGTCCAGAGCCTCGACCAGCAGGGGCCAGGCCACGGCGCCATTGCCGGTGTCGATCTCCATCTCCGCCAGGTTGAGCAGGCTGCGGCTGAGGCGTTCGGGGATGGATTCGTCCCGGTGGAGGGCGAGGCTCTCGCCGAAGAACCGGCGAGCCCCACCATAGTCGCCCCGGGCGCTGGCGACGAGGCCCAGGTTGTTCAAGGTGTCGGCGATGTCGCGGTGATCACCATGGTCCCGGGAGAGCGCCAGGCTCTCCTCGTAGAGCGCCTGGGCCCGCGAGTAATCGCCCAGCCTATAGGTCAGGTTGCCGAGATTGTTGAGCGCGTTGGACCGCAGGCGCGACGACGTCGGGTGAGGGGACGCGAGGGCGCGGGCCAGCCAGTCGTGACCTTCCGCGAGACGGCCACGGATCTCCCAGAATCGCCAGAGGGCCGACCCGAGTTCGAGCGCCATCTCCGGCTCATGCGTGATGGACCACGTCAGGGCCGCGTTCACGTTGGCGCCTTCCGCGTCGATGCGATCCAGCCACGACCGCTGGTCCGGGCCGTAGTACTCGGGGATGGCCCGGGTCGCCAGTCCGAGCATGTGGGTCGCGTGGGCGCGGGCGATCGCCGGTAGTTGGCCGGTGGCCTCGAGGCGCTCCTGGGCGAATTCGCGGATGGTCTGCAGCATCGTGAAACGAGGCTCGCCTCCCCGGGGTGACCTGGTCTGGACGAGACTGTGACCGATGAGACGAGTGACGCCGTCGAGGGTGAGGAGCTCGCCCGGTTCCCCGGTGACGAACTTCTGGTCGCCGGTCACGCCGGGAGCCGGTGACTGGCCATGCAGGATCGCGGCGGCGGCGTCGAGGGTGAACCCACCCCGGAAGATGGCGAGCCGGTAGAAGAGCGTCCGCTCCTCGGGCGTCAGCAGGTCGTCGCTCCAGGCAATCGCGGCGCGCAGCGTCTGTTGACGGGCCGGTACGTCGCGGGCACCACCGGTCAGGAGGGGCAGCACGTGGTCGAGCCGGGCGAACAACTGGCCGGGGGTCAGGAGGATCGTCCGGGCGGCGGCGAGTTCGATCGCGAGAGGCAGGCCATCCAGCCGGAGGCAGATGCCGGCGATCGCGGGGGCGTCGGCATCGGTAAACACCGAATCGGGCCGGATGGCCAGCGCCCTCTGGATGAAGAGGGCCGGGGCATCCTGGTCCGCCAGGTCGGCCAGGGTGGCCATCCGTCGCGGGTCCACCGCCAGTGGCGAGACCGGCACGTCGTACTCTCCGTAGAGCTGGAGGATCGTGCGGCTGGTCGCGAGCACGGTGACCCGGGGGCAGGCCGCCAGGATGGGCGACAACACCGGCGCGGCGGTGATGACCTGCTCGAAGTTGTCGAGGATGACCAGCACGTCCCGATCGTCGATCGCCTCGATCAGGGCGGCCAGCGGATCATCAGTGTCACGGTCGGGGATCATCAGGGCATGGGCGATGGCGCGGGGGACGAGCGCCGGGTCGTCGACCGTCGCCAGGGGCACGAACCCGACCCCGTCGGAGAAGCGCGGCAGGCGGTCCGGCGCGCGGACGGCACCCCGCGGGTCGAGCGCCCGGGCGACTCGCATCGCGAGGCGGCTTTTGCCGACCCCACCCGGCCCGGTCAGCGTGACGAGGCGGACATCGGGGTCCGACACCAGGTCGATGACCCGCGCGGCCTCGGCATCCCGGCCGATGAGGGAAGTGAGCGGGGCGGGGAGGGGTGCTGGTCCAGTCCACGCTCGCTGGACCCGGATGGTGACGGCCATGTGTTGGCCCCCCTATGCCCGCTGGCCGTCACGTCGTGATGGTCCCCCGGAATGCCCGCTGTCCGGTGCCGGGGGGTCACCGCGCCGCGACGTGAGGATGTGCATGAGATGAGGATTGGGGTTCATTCGCCGGTCAGCAACCATCTCAGGTCCCATTCGCCCTCGCATCGTCGTCGGGGCACCCCATGACGCCGACGCCCAGAGCCACGTCCATTCCCATGGTACAGTCATCCGCGGGTCCTAGCATATCCAAAAGGTCCGGAAGATGGGCCGCGCTCGGTCCGAGGTCCATGGGTTCGCCGGGGAGGTGTCCGATGCGGATCGCCGTGATGTCCGATGTCCACGGCTTTAGCCTGGCCCTGCGGACCGTGCTCGCTGGCCTGGCCACGCTGCCGCCGGTCGATGAGGTGGTGGTCGCCGGCGACCTCTGCCGGGTCGGTCCGGCATCGGACGAGGTGGTCGCGGCCCTCCGGGAGTGGACTTCGCCCACCCCGCTGACCGTCCTGATCGGCAATGCCGACCAGATCGTGATCGATAGGGCCCGCGAGCGGGAGTCGTCGCCCGACCGGGTCGTCCGTCAGCTCGGGGAGGACGGGGTCGCCTACCTGGCGAGTCTCCCGTTCGAACGCCGGATCACGCCGCCCGGCGGTGATTCGCCGGACGATGACCTCCTCGTCGTCCACGCCAACCCACATGATCTGAACCGCAAGCTGGAGCCGGAGATGACCGACGGAGAGCTGCGCGAGGTGATCGGCGAGACGCGGGCGGCGGTCATCGCCTTCGGCCACCACCACGTCAGTTACGTCCGGCCGCTGGGCGAGACGACCCTCGTCGATGTCTCCGCCGTCGGTAACCCGAAGGACGGCGACCTGAGTTGCCGCTACACCATCGTGACGTGGGACGAATCGACCAAGCATTGGGGCATCGAGCAGCGCAGGCTGCCCTACCCGGTCGAGGAGACGGCCGCCCAGATCCGCGCCAGCGACCTGCCCGACCCGGAGGACACGCTGCGGACCCTGCTGCGGGCCTCCTATTGAGCGAGTTGGCGGACCGCGGTGGGGACGGCGCCCGGGGAGTCGACATGACGGTGTATCCGGTCGGACCGGCCGGGCCGCGTCGTCCTCGCCTGCGGGACCTGGGCATCACGATCGGGCGGTTCTCGCCCGGGCGGTGGAATGCGATCACCGACGTGGCAGGGGTCCGGGTCGGCCAGGTGACGTTGGTCGCGGGCGGGGGACCGCTGGTGACGGGGCGAGGACCAGTCCGGACGGGGGTGACGGTGATCGTCCCCCGGGACGAGATCGAGGCCGACCCCTGCTTCGCCGGGACGCACGTCCTCAACGGCAACGGGGAGATGACGGGGACGGCCTGGGTCGAGGACGCGGGCTTGCTGACCACACCGGTGGCGATCACCAACACCCACTCGGTCGGCGTTGTCCGCGATGCCCTGATCGCGGACCGCCTGGCGCGGGACCCGGCCTTCGAGGGGTGGAGCTTGCCGGTGGTGGCCGAGACCTACGACGGCTTTCTCTCCGACATCAACGGGATGCATGTCCGGCCGGAGCACGTCGCGGCGGCCCTGGCCGGGGCCAGCGCGGGTCCCGTCGCCGAGGGCAACGCCGGCGGCGGCACCGGCATGATCTGCCACGGCTTCAAGGGCGGCACCGGCACGGCCTCCCGCCGCCTGCCGGACGACCTGGGCGGCTGGACGGTCGGGGTCCTGGTCCAGGCCAACCATGGCCAGCGCCACCTGCTGCGACTGGATGGTGTGCCGGTCGGAGAGCGGGTCCCGGCGACGCGGGTGCCATTGCCCGGTCCCGCCCCGGTGACCCCGGCGGGAGAAGGCTCGATTATCGTCATCGTCGCCACCGACGCGCCGCTGCTGCCCGGCCAGTGCCGGGCCCTGGCCCGCCGGTCGGCCCTGGGCGTCGGCCGCGCTGGCGGGGTGGGGGAGAACAGCAGCGGCGACCTGATGCTGGCCTTCTCGACCGCCAACTACGGCCTGGGCGACCGGCCGCCGGACGGCACCCCGGTCCCCGTCCTGATGCTGCCCCGCTTCGCCCTGACCCCCCTCTACGAGGCGACCGTCGAGGCGACCGAGGAAGCGATCGGCAACGCCCTCTGCGCCGCGACGACCATGACCGGCCGCGACGGCCGGGTCGCCCACGCCCTCCCCCACGACCTCCTCATCACCGCGATGGGCACCCAGTAGCGGACTACCCTCCCTTACTCCTTACGCCTTACGCCTCAAGACGACCGCCGCGATGGCGCCGGTCAGGCCGGCCACCACCCATTGCCGGTTGGTCCGGTACCACCACTGCGGGCTGAACGAGTGCGACCGCTCCGTGAAGTCCCCCCGGGCCCCGAAGTCGCGGTCGGCATCGACCGGCTCGTAGAGGTTGTGGGGGCGGTCCGGCGAGATCGGCCGGTCCGTCTGTTGGGCCTGGAAGTTGGTCTTGGCCAGGAAGCGGTCGACGACGTGGGGCATGACCTTGTTGCCGAGGATGGCGGTCACCGTCGGGATGCCCAAGTTCAACTCAGGCGGGGTGTGGGTCGCGGCATAGATGACGGCCTCGGCCCCCTATTCTGGCTGGAAGATGGGCGGCTCGGGCTGGGGGTGGTTCGGCTGGGTGGTCTTGAC
>JACCVE010000273.1 GCA_013698285.1 Chloroflexia bacterium
GAGCTGGTTCGCCCGGTCCCGGCCGAGCGGCCACTCGCGCCACCGCGGGGCAGGGCCGTTCGCCATGGCCGCCCGCGCCTCGGCCAGGGCCGCCGCGTGGTGGGGACCCCCGGGTGCGTACCCGAGGGTCACGTCCCACCCGGGCCGGGCGGCGACGAGAGCGGGAACGATGTGCCGGGCGAAGCGACCGACCCCCGCCAACTGGTTGACGGCCGCGCTGTGGTCGATGAGGACGTGCACCAGGACGGCCTAGAGGACGTCGTGCCGGACGCGCCGGACGTAGAGGACCAACCCGACCACGATCAGGCTGAAGTAGGCGATGACCCGATCCATCAGGGCGATCGACGCCGCCAGCGAAACCTCGACGTCGACCAGGGTCAGCATCACCACCATCGCTCCCTCGACCAGGCCGAGGCCGGCCGGGGTGATCGGGATCGCGGTCAGCAGGGAACTGAGCAGGGCGACGAAGATCGCCGTGGCGGGGGTGATGTCGGCCCCGAGTGCCGTCGCGACCAGGAACAGTCGCAGGCCCTCGCTGAGCCAGATCCCCAGGCTCACCAGGGCGAACCCCTGCGGTCGCTTCAGGCTGGCGAAGATGCCGTCGTGGAGGCGAGCGTACTGCTGCCGGAATCGCTCCGGGAGCAGTCCCTCAAACCGCTCTCGCGTCTTCCACATCACGAGGACGCCGATTCCGCCGGCGAGGATGAGCGCACCTCCGCCGGCGAAGGTCTGACGCGCCTGCCCCGGCTGGTGGGTCCCGAAGACGACGAGTGCCGCGCCGACCATCGCCACGAACAGGATAGCCAGGTCGATCAGCCGCTCCGCCAGGATGGTCCCGAGCGTCGTGCTGAACGATGCCTTGCTGGCTCGCTTTAGGAGGTAGCTCCGGTAGGCGTCCCCGAGCTTGGCCGGCACGACGCAGTTGGCAAACCATGAGAGGAGATAGATTTCGACCAGTCCCCGGGTGCCCGGGACCGCGTATCCCCGCTCCGGGGAAATCCCGGCCCGGGCCAGCATCGCTCGCCACCGGAGCGCCCGGGGAATGAAGCCCAGGTAGAAGATGACGAAGGCGAGTCCGAAGAGGAATGGATTCGCGTTTCGCGCATTGTCCCAGACCGCGCTGGTATCGATCTCCAGACGACGGATGAAGAAGATCGCCAGCGCCAGGGCAAGTCCGAACGAGACCAGCGTCTGAGGACTCAGGAATCGCTTGCCGAGACTGTCTGGCCGCTCCTCCACCGGACCATCGCTCGCCCGTTCGTCTCCCGCCGTCGTGGCGGGTGGCTCCATGGCGCTCGCCCGTGTGTCGTCGGTCGTCAGCACCCACCGTCCCCTTCGCCCGGGCGGTCCCGTCCCGGTCATCGCCCTCGCTGGGAAGTGGTGCCGTCACCGCCCCACGGCCCAATCATAGCCGGTCGAGCGGGTCCGCCGCCGCCGGGGACCGGACCGCTTCGGCCAGCGCGATGGTGATCCCCAACTGTTTCGGCAGGTCGTAGGCGTGGAGATAGTCGAAGAGACCATGGGTCGCGAAGGCCAAGCACCCCCCGATCACCCCGATCACCACCACCGACGACGGCGTCCCCCGCGTGGCCCGCAGGCGACGGCACAGGCGCCAGCCGACCGTCGCCACCGCGACCGAATACGTTCCCAGTCCGACGAGACCCGTCTGGGCGGCGGCGTGGATGAAGGCATTGTGGGCGTGGGTCCGCGCCACCCGGAATCGCCAGGACGTGGTGAACTCCCGGTACCGCTGCCTGAAGTTTCCAGCCCCGACCCCGAGCCACGGGTGCTCACGCGCCATGGCCACCCCCGCCCGCCAGTGGGCGAGCCGCTCCTGCACGGCAAAATTGTCCGGGGTGATCAGAGTCGCCCGCCCGGGGTCGAAGGTTGCCGTCTGGACCCGACCGGTGATCTGTGATCCGACCGGGGACGCCAGGATCAGAATTGCCAGCGCGACCCCGCCGCAGACCGCGACCAGGCGGACGAGGCCACCCGTCAGCCAGATCACCACCCCGCAACCGACCAGCAGGCCGAGCCAGCCGCCCCGGGACTGCGACGCGACCGCACCACCCATCCCCGCGACGACGGCGAGCGACGCCCCGATCCCGATGACGGCCCTGGGCAGGCCCGCGATCGTGGTCCAGCCACGTGGGCCACCTATCCAGCCGCACGCCAGCGCCAGCGCCAACGGCACGACAAGGTCGAGGTAGCCCGCGAAGACGTTCGGGTGCCGGAAGGTGGCAAAGGCGCGCGTCACCCCGTTGACCCGGAACGACTCCGGACCGGCCGAGCTCTGCACCTGGTAGAAGGCGTAACAGGACAGCACGGCCGTGCCAGCCACCATCGTCAGGACGACGGGCGTCAGCGCACCCCGGCGTCGCGTCAGCACGTCATGGGCGAGGACATAGACGGCGAACCCCATCACCCATTGCGTGGTCTCCACCGACCACAGGCTGGACCGCCCGGCGACGAAGATCGAGAGCGCGACCACGCCGACGTGGGCGCCATAGGCGGCGGTGACGGGGGAGAGGCGCGGCCAGGTCCCGTTCAACAGGGATCGGAGGCCCCAGGCACAGAGGATGGCCACCACGATCGCGTCGCTGAACGTCACGTCGTCGGACCCGACCCGGCCCTGGACCCGGTCCTGGAGCGGGACCGCGACCGCCATGGCGGTCAGTCCGACCTCCGGCCACCGGAGTGCCAGGCAGCCGACCACGGCACCGGCCAAGATGACGACGTTCACCGGCCAGGCCATCCCCAGCAGGATCACCATGGCACCGATCGCGAACGCGAGGGGGATCACGACGGGCACGACGCCCGGCCAGCGGGATCGGGCACCGGTGGCGATGCCGGTGCGGGGAACGGTCACGTCAGTCATGCGTCGGGTCCGCCTCCGCCGTGGGGAGCGTGCCCGCTCGTCAGGGCAACCGGGCGATGGCCAGTATAGGACGGGACCCGGACCGGTCGCGGACAACGGCAACGGTCCACCTCCCGCGAGGTCGACTCCTGGCCGGGCCCGACGGCTCAGGCACGGCGCCGCGGCTGCCAGCCCGACAGCGGAGGACCGAGGTCGAGCTGCCGGTGCCGGACGAGCCAGCGAGCCCCGAGCGCCAGGGCAAAGGCGAGTTCCCGGACACCGAGCCAGATCCCGATCACGCTGATCCCGGCGAGTACGTTGACGGGCCAGGTGACGGGGGCGTCCTGGAGGATGGTCGCCCCGCCGAATGCCAGGTCGACCGCCACCCCCGGCGCGTCCGGCCGGGACGCGAGGGTCATGCGAAGTTCGTGTTGGCCGGTCCCCAAACCGGCCGCGAGGACGACCCGTTCATCGACCGCGATCAGGTTGCCGAGGTCGAGGACGCTCGCGCCATCCCGGACCTCGGTCCCGGCCACCGGTTGACCATCGATGGTGTAGAGCACCTGCCCGGCACTCGGTCCATACCGGAGCGAGGTGGAGATCGCCGTCCCCTCGAAGGCGATCGTCACGGTGGATCCGACCCGGGAGGTGCGCCGGACCCGCCGGTCACCGACGGTCTCGTCGTCCCAGTCACCGGAGTACGCCACCGCCGGGGCGTCGAGCGGGAGCTGGCCGGGACCGGCGACCGTCGAGCCCCCGGCGGACCGCTCGACCAATGCCGCCCGCTCGGCCGGGCCGAACGGGTCGACCGTCGAGCCGGCGGCGGCCGATCCGGTCGTCGCCATGTCTGCGGCGAGGAACACTGGGCCCATCCATGGCCATTCGCCGCGCACCCGGTCCAGGCTCTCGACCAGGAGCCGCGTGCCCGCATCGGGAGGTGACGTCCCGTCGGCCGCCCAGTCATAGGACGTCATCCAGACCGGCGTCGTGGGATCACCGCGCCGGGTCATCAGTTCCCGGACGAGTACGGGCCGGGACAGATTGACGCGCGTGGGGTCCGCCCAGCGGTCCAGCGGGGAGGTCCCCGTGGCGTCGATGCCGATCGCCACCGCGTCGAACGAGGGGGTCACGCCGGCGTCGTACAGTGCCTCGATGAAGGCCAGGTCGGAACCATCGCCCGTCGCCCTGGCGGGCCGCACCTCGGCGGTGACCACGATCGCCGCCGGGTTCACGTCCCGGATCGCCGCCGATCCGGCCCGGAGTAGGTCGGCATAGGCCACCGGCGTCGCCGCCCGGCCTCCCCAGGTTTCCGGAAAGGTCGGCAGATCCCAGATCTGGTAGATCCGCACCTCGGGAAACCGCCGCGCCGTCTCGGCGGCGAAGGCGGCGAAGTCGGCCACGTCGGCCGGCGGGCTCATCGCCCCGGGCGGGGCCGCGGCGGCGGCCCACCCCGGGGCGCTCTGGAGAACGGCCACGACTTCCATCCCGGCCTCACCCATCGCGGCCACGATCGGCTCGTAGTCGGAGAAGGCATAGCTGCCCGGCTCCGGCTCGATCTCCGCCCACACGAAGGGCTGGCGAACGAACCGGACCCCGGCCGCGTCGAGGGTCGCGGCCGACTCGGCCAAGAGGGTCGGGTCCAGGTCCCGGAAGTCCCGGGAGACGCCGAGGTCGCGGCCCGTCTGGTGGGCGACGGCCGACGCGTCGTCGCCCGACTCGATCCCACGGTGCAAGTACGTATCGGCACGGGCAGCGCCGACGAGGAGAGCTGCGCCGAGGATCGTCATCACGATGCCGACCAACGCCCGGAACGCGGCCGACCGACTCGCCGGCGGGCTCGACCAGGTATCGACGAACCGCGCCGCGAAGCGACCGACGGGATTGCCCGGAAACGACGTATCGTCGCCCGCCGGCGGCACCGGCGGAGGGCGGCGAGGCCGTGTGATGCCTCTGGCATCCGGGGCCTGGTCAATGGTGGAGGATCGCTGGCGCGACCGGGAGATCGGCACACGTGGTGGCATGGGAAGAACCTACGGGGTGAGGTGGGACGGGAGACCCGGGGCCATGCTGACCGCTGACCAAGTGTAGACTGCCCCTTGACCATCCTGGCGCTCGCGGCCGGATCGGTGAAGCCCGGGAGGACGAGGGCTATCGGTCCTCTGGCCTCGGGTCACTTCCCGTCTGGCCCGGTCGCCGGGGTCCGAGCGCCGCGTTCTACGGAGTTCGCCGCGGCCGATCGACGACTCGGCACCACAGGACTATCGACAGGGGAGACCGCGTGCCCGACTCTGACCCACGACCCGGCGTGTCCGTCGCGCGGCGACCGATCGTCGCCGAGGACCTCTTTGGCCTCCACCTCGTCGGTGACCCCCAGGTGGCGCCGGACGGCGCGGTGGTCGCGTATGCCGTGACGCGGCTCGACCGTGACCGCGATACCTACTCGGGCGCGATCTGGACACGCGGTCTCGATGACGACTCGTCACGACAATTGACAGCTGGCACCGCCAGGGACGCGTCGCCCCGGTGGTCACCCGACGGATCGGAGATCGCCTTCGTCTCCAACCGTCCCGCCCTGGGTGTCCCCCAGGACGATGATGCCGATCAGGAGAAGACGGGCCCGAAGCGCCCCGGCAAGAACCTCCCCAAGACCCCGACGCAGATCTGGGCGATCGCCCCCTCCGGCGGCGAGGCGCGCCAGGTCACCGCCCTTCCCCGGGGCGCCTCCCACCCGGTCTGGTCCCCCGACGGTCGCTGGCTCGCCTTCCTCTCGGCGACACGGCCAGAGGACGACCCGGGCGCGGAGGACGCGACGGCAAAGCCGGTCGCCGACGAGCGGATCATCTCCCGGCTCCGCTATCGCTTCGACGGGGTAGGGTTCATCGAGACGTACGCCCACGTCTGGGTCATCCCCGCCGCCGGCGGCGAGGCGCGCCAGCTCACGTCGGGCCCGTTCGATGACGGCGACCCGGTCTGGTCCTCGGACGGGTCGGCGCTCCTGTTCGTCTCCAACCGGACCGATGACCGGGACCGCAACGGCCAGGCCCTGCTCTACCGGGTCCCGGTGAGTGCCGGTGAACCCGAGTGTTTGACGCCGGGCGAGTACCAGTTCGCCTCCCCCGTGCTTTCGCCGGATGGCAATACGGTCGCCCTGCTCGGCACCGACGAACCGATCGGCAGCTCGGCGAAGGATACCCATATCTGGACGTTGGACCTCGGATCGACAGAGCTGACGGACCGCTCCGCAACCCATGGCCGGTCCTACCAGGACGCGGGCATGAGCGACGTGGTGGCCAGCAGCGAGGCGGCTCCCCGCTGGTCGGCAGACGGCACTTCGATCTACGCCCTGTCCTCCTCGGACGGCGCGACCCACCTGGTCCGCGTGGCGCTCGGCGATGGGCCGCCCGAGGTGATCACGGCCGGTCCGCGACGGGTGTCGGGATTTGACCTCGCCGGTCCCCGGGAGCAGGAGATCGTATTCCTCGCCGGCGACCCGACCCACCCGACCGAGGTGTGGTACCGGCCGGGCGACGACGAACGACCGTTGACCCAGCACAACCGCGACTGGCTGGCGGGAATCACCCTGTCGGAACCGGACGAGTTCTGGTGCGAAAGCCCGGTGGACGGTCAACGGGTCCAGGGTTGGGTGATGCGGCCGCCCACCCCCACCGGGGGCGTCGCCGCCCCGCTGATCCTCCAGATCCACGGGGGACCGCACGCGATGTATGGCTGGTCGATGTTCCACGAGATGCAGCTCATGGCTGCCCGGGGTTACGTCGTCTGCTACGCCAACCCGCGCGGCTCCTCCGGGTACGGTGAGGCGTTCACGTCCGCGACCCGGGGCGAGTGGGGCGAGGCCGACATGCCCGACATCATCGCGGCACTCGACCACGTCGTCGGCCAGGGCGGCATCGACACGGCGCGGCTGGGGATCACCGGCGGGTCGTACGGCGGGTACTTGACCAACTGGGTCATCGGCCACGACGACCGCTTCGCCGCCGCGGTCACCCAGCGGTGCGTCTCCGACTTCCGGTCGTTCTACGGCACCAGCGACATCGGCTTCACGTTCGGCGAGTACGAGTTCGGGGGCACCCCGTGGGAGGAACGGGACCGCCTCGACCACCACTCACCGCTGACGTATGTCGATCGGATCACCACGCCCCTGCTGATCCTGCACAGCGAGCGAGACTTCCGCTGCCCGATCTCCCAGGCCGAGCAGATGTTCGTGGCCCTGAAGAGGCTCGGTCGCGAGGTGGGGTTCGTCCGGTTCCCGGAGGAGGACCACAATCTTTCGCGGACCGGTACCCCAAGCCGCCGCCTGGCACGCCTCCACCACTTGATCGGCTGGTTCGACCAGCACCTATAGCCTTGAAACCTGTCGTCGAGAAGTCGCCGCGGTCGGGGTGTCCCCCGAACGGGACGGAGGCCGGGACATCCGTGACCAGTACCCTGACCATGCCCCTGACGACCATCGGCGGTCAACTCCGCGCCGAACTCCACGGCGCGTTCCCCGGCGAGGGCCGCACCACCACGGCGACCGGGGAGTCGTTGCGCGATGCCTTCTTGGCGTTCGGACGTCGGACTGCACTGGCCGGTATCTCGCTCGAAGACACCATGGCGGCCTCGACCGATGCCCTCCAGGAGCTATTCGAGCGGACTGGTGGGGAAGCGTCGGATTCCGGCACGATGTTAGCGGCCGGGATCGCCCTCGCCGCCGCCGCCCGGTCGCACGGCGAGGGCCAGAAGTCCTCGGCGGAGACCCTGCCGGACCCGCCGATGCCGGCCCAGCTCTCCCGCCTCGCCGCCCTGCATCACGTGAACCGGGCCGTCACCGCCCATCTCGAACTGCCCGACATGCTCGATGCGACGGTCCGGGTGGTGGCGGAGGCCACTGCCGCCGACGCCTGCGCCCTGTTCCTCTACGATTCCGCCACCGACTCACTCGCGCTGCGAGCCGCTGTCGGCCTCAATGCCGCCTCGGTCGGCGCGGTGACGATCCGGCCGGGGACGGGGATCACCGGCCAGGCGGCCCGCGAGCGCCGTCCGATCGCCGCGCCCGACGCCCACCTCCACGAGACCTTCCTCTCCCACCCCGGCATGGGTGACCAGGTCTACACCTCCCAGCTCTCGGTCCCCCTCCTCCTGCGGGGCGTCGACCGCCTGGTCGGGGTGTTGAATATCCTGTTCGTGGCCCGGATCGACTTCGAGCCCGACCAGGTGGCCTTCCTCGAGACGATCGCCGGGGAGGTCACGATCTCGATCGAGAACGCCCGCCTCTATAGCCAGACCGACGCCCGCCTCCGTCGCAAGGTGGCCGAGCTGGGCACACTGCAGCGCGTCTCTCGCATCGTTGCCTCGACCCTCGACCTCTCTGGGGTGCTGCGCCTGATCGCCGAGCAGGCGGTGGAGCTGATCAACGCCGACGCGGCGGCGATCTTCCGCCTGCCCCACCGTCAGGGCGGCGGCCCCCCCGCCGAACAGCCGACGGTCGAGCACTTCGTCGGCCAGGACCGGCAGGTCGTCAACTCGTCCCGGGACCGGCTGGTGCGCGAGGTGGTCCGGACCGGTGCTGCCCAGGCGACCGACATCGATTACATCGACGGGTCCGGCGTGGTCTTCTGCTTGCCCCTCCGCTCGGCCCGTGAGACCCTCGGTGCACTCTGCCTCCGGCTGCCGACCGGCGCCCAACTGACCGAAGATGAGTTGGGCCTGCTTCAGGCCTTCTCCGATTCCGCCTCGATCGCGATCGAGAATGCCCAGCTCTACCAGGATGCCCGGCATGGCCTCGAGACCGCGTCGGCACTGCTACAGGAGATGCACCACCGGGTCCGGAACAACCTCCAGACGGTGGCGGCCCTGCTGTCGCTCCAGCTCCGAACCGCCGAGGACGCCCCCTGGGCGACCGCGATCCGGGAGGCGGTCAGCCGCATCCAGGCGATCGCCGGGGTCCACGACCTGCTCAGCGACGAGCGCCGCCTGGCCGGGACGACAGTCGAGGTGATCGCCCGCCACGTCGTCGACGACGCGGTCGCGACCCTGATCCCGCCGGACCTGACGGTCTCCTTCGCGATCGAACCCAACGATGTCGTCCTGCCGTCTCGCCAGGTCACCGTGCTCGCCCTGCTGATCAACGAACTGATCACCAACGCGATCAGTCACGGGTTCGAGGGCCGCGAGCGGGGCACCATCCACGTCCGCGCCGAACGAGACGACGCGTTCGTCACCGTCGAGGTGACCAACGATGGCCAACGCATCCCGGCCAGCTTCGTCCCGACGGAGAGCACGGGATTAGGGATGAAGATCGTCCACCGGCTCGTCACCTCCGACCTGCGGGGTGAGTTCACCATCGCCTCCGACGATGACCACGGCACGGTGGCGACGATCCGCTTCCCCATCGCGACCGACGAACCGCCGGAGGAACCGATCGCCACCTGGCCCTGAGTCGCCCTCGACTCTGGGTCAGGCCGAGACTCACGATCCCATCTCCCGCCGGTTGATCGCCGCGATCGCCACCAGAGATCACACGACCGCCCCCGGCATCGCGCCGGGCGTCCCGCTCGCCAGTGGCGCCGCCGACTCTGGCTCATCTCCGTAGGCGGCGTCGAGGACCTCGACGATGTGCATGATCCGTTGCGGTGACCCGGCGCGGCCAAGCGACGTTCGCAGTTGCATCGCGCAGCCCGGGTTCGCCGTGACCACCACCTCGGCCCCGGTCCGCGCCGCGTGGGCCGCCTTGCGGTCGCCCAGGTCGTTGGCCATCGGGCGGCGGATGATGTTGTAGATCCCCGCGCTGCCACAGCAGAGGGACGATTCCGCCATCTCGATGAGGCGAAGGCCGGGGATCGCCGCCAGCACCTGGCGCGGTTCGGCCGTGAGCCGCTGGGCATGGGCGAGGTGGCAGGGCTCCTGGTAGGTGACGGTCACCGGATACGGCCGGTCGGGCGCCACGATCCCCGTCGAGGCGAGCCACTCGGTGACGTCGCGGACGCGAGCACTGAACCGCTCGGCCCGGGCAGCGTAGCCCGGGTCATCTTTGAGCAGGAAACCGTACTCCTTCAGGGCCGCCCCACAGCCCGCGGCCGTCAGCACGATCGGGGCGGTGCCGTCCGGGTCGGCAGCTTCGAAGGCGTCGATGTTGCGGCGGGCCAGATCCCTGGCCGGACCCAACATCCCCGCATGGACCTGGAGCGCCCCACAGCATTGTTGACCGGCCGGCACGTCGACGTCGCACCCGTTGCGGGCCATCACCCGGCCGGCCGCCCGGTTCACGTCCGCGAAGACCGTCCCCATCATGCAGGTGTTGAACAGCATTACCCTGTCCGTGGCCACGCTGGCCCGCCACCGTTCCTGACCCGGAACGAGCGACCGGGCCGCGACGGGAGGCAGCATCTCCTCCAAGTCCGCCATCCCGACCATGCGAGCCAGGCCAGCCCGCCGGACCAGGGCCTGGAGGCCGCTGCGCTGGTAGGCCCGCGTCGCGGCGACCAAGCCGCGCATCCGGTTGGCCTCTCCGAAGAGCCAGCCGATCAGGATTTCCCGGGCGGCTCGCTGCCAGACGGGCCGCGGCCGGTGTTGTTCCAATTGGGCCCGGGCCGCCTCGACCAGCGGGCCGTAGTGGACGCCGGAGGGGCAGACGGCCTCGCAGGCCCGGCAGTTCAGGCACTGGTACATCTGCTCGTCAAAGGCTGGGTCGAGGAGGTCCAATGTGCCGTCGGCGACCGACTTCATCATCCAGAGCCTGCCCCGGGGAGAGGACGCCTCCTGGCCGGTCATCCGGTACGTCGGGCACGACGGCAGGCACATGCCACAGTGAACGCAGGCCCGCAGCAGGTCGTCATCCGGTTGGTCGGGGCCAGAATAGCCCCGCGTGACCGGGAGATCGGTGATGGAGGCGACCGCCATGGGAAACCGCGTCCTCTCTCCGGCGCGCGGGGCGCCCGAACGACTGTCTAGATCCGTCCCAGGAACCGGCCGGGGTTGAGGACCCGGTCGGGGTCAAAATGTCGCTTCAGGGCGCGCTGGATGTCGATCGTCTCCGGGGCGGGACCCCAGACATCGAGCAGCCGCTTCACCCCGGCCGGGGCGGACCGGACCACCGTATGATCCGAATCCGCCCGGAGGGCCCCGATCAGCCTCGACGCGCGGTCGTGATCTCCGCCTGCGAGGTCCCAGCGAAACGCCACGATGCCGACCCCCGGTGACACGCGGACCAGCTCGGGCGAGCCACCCTCAGACCGGCAATGGTGCAGGATTCGATCGACCAGGGCCATGGTATCCCGTGGCCGGACGGTCGCCGCCACCTCGACCATCTCGACCGCCTCGTCCGGACCGCCAGCAAACGCATCGAGCGCGTCTTGCCACCAGGATGCACTCTCCCGGTTCATCAGGACGCTCGCCGGGGCACCGGCCGTGGCGACGACCAGGCTGACCAGCCGGTCGACCCCCGCCGCCCGGCCCTCGAACCGGACCGCCACGCGCCACCGCCCGTCGAGCATCATGGCCTCCAGCGCCACGGCGTCCGGTGCGACGGGCCGTAACCGGCCGACGACCGCCTTGGCGGTGTCCAGGTCCCCGGCGTCGATGACCACCGTCGCGCCGGCCTTCGGCAGCGGCAGAACTTTGAGATTCGCCGAGACGATCACGCCGAGCGTACCGAGCGAACCATGATAGAGACGCGGCATGTCGAATCCCGAGACGTTCTTGACCACCATCCCGCCGGAGCGCGTCAGGCTGCCGTTCGGGTGCGAGACCACCATCCCGACTAACAGGTCACGCATGGTGCCGGACCCGTGTCGCCGCGGACCCGCCCGGGCCGTGGCGATCATCCCACCCAGGGTGGCCCGCTCCGGCCATGGCGCCTCGACCGGCAGCCATTGCCCGTGTTCACCCAGCAGGCGTTGGAGGGCGGCCAGGGAGATGCCCGCCTCGACCGAGACGACGAGGTCGGCCGGCTCGTAATCCAGGACACGGTCGAGGTGTCGGGTGGAGAGGGCGATGCCCTCCCGTTCCGGGATATTCCCGAGTGCCAGCGCCGTACCGCCGCCGACCGGGTACACGGCCTGGCCAGCGTCGCCCGCCGCCGCGAGGGCACCCGCCAACTCGACGGGATCGGCTGGGGCCAACACCGGCCCGATTGCCACGCCGTCGATGGTGAGACCGGCCGTCTCTACCGGGGCGACGATGGGATCAGCCGAGAACTCAGACGGCATAGATGCCCAACCGCTGGTCCATCAGCTTCCGCTCGAGGGCCCGGACCTCACCGCACCGGTAGCCGGTCGGGAACATCTTCTCGGGGTTGAAGCACCCCCGCGGGTCGAAGCTATTCTTCAGCCCGGCCATCGCGGCGAGGTCCTCCCCCGTGTAGACCAACGACATGTACTCCCGCTTCTCCGACCCGATGCCGTGTTCTCCCGACAATGCCCCGCCCAGCTCGACGCAGTGGTGGATCAACTCGTGGCTGGCCTCCAGGACCCGCTCGACGGCGCCCGCCTCCCGGCGATCGAACAGCATCAGCGGGTGCAGGTTCCCGTCCCCGGCGTGGAACACGTTGGCGATCGGGAGGCGATAGTCGGCCGAGACCCGGGCCACATGTTCCAGCGTGGCCGGCAACTTCGAGCGGGGCACGACCGTATCGTGGAGGTAATAGTTCGGTGCCAGGCGGCCCATCGCCGCCAGGGCCATCTTGCGCCCTTTCCAGAGCGTTGCCCGCTCGTCTGCAGAATCGGCGACCCTGACCGTGCTCGCCAGGCATTCCGTGCAGATGCGCTCGATGTCGTCCTGCATCTCGGCGACGTCGTCGGCCTGGCCATCGATCTCGATCAGGAGGACGGCACCGGCGGCGAGGGG
>JACCVE010000281.1 GCA_013698285.1 Chloroflexia bacterium
TGGCCATCCATCGGAGCGGCGTGTTAGTAACAGACGACAAGAAAGCCGAGAATCTCCTGGCCGCCCGTGTTCAGATCCGGTCGACTCTGGAACTGATCAAGGCGTGGGCAGATACCGCGTCGATTGATGGACCGGAGCTTCGCCTAGCCCTATCGGCTGTCTACGAGCGGGGGTACCAGCCGCCCAAAGGGCATCCGTTAAAGGCCTGGTGGGATCTAACCCTCAGGGATAGGTGATCACCAACTGTACTGCTCTGGTGTTACGTTGATGGAACATCAGCACCCCTTCCCGCCCGGTGCTATACTCCGCCAACTCGGAAGGGGTCAGCGAGGAGACGACGACGGATCGCCGCCAGTGAGAGTGCCAACGTTCCCCGCGACGCGTCGGAAGGATGAGGGCCATGGTTGACGCCGAGCCGGCAACCGACGCGTTGACATCAGGATCACCATGGCGAACCGCGCACCGGACTGGGCTTGCCCGTCCGGTGTGGTCGTTTTTCGGGCCTGCCGGGTTTCGTCTCGCAGGGGGTGGCCCTCGTGCCGCCCACACGTGTCAGAGGGGGATCGACCGATGCATTCGAGCATGATCGGGAAGATCGAGAAGGCGCACCGCTATGCCCGCCAGCCGGAGCGGGTCCGGCTCCAGGGGATCAGCGCCACCTTCCACGGCGGTCACGACGATTATGTCGTGTCGTTGGTGGAGGGGACCTGGAACTGCACCTGTCACACCTACGAGTCGCACGCGGTCGGCGACACCTGTAGCCACATCATGGCGATGCAGGAGATGCTGGACGGGATGCTCGACGACGATATCCGGCACCGGCAGGGGGACGCCACGGCGATGGCCGGGGCCGGCGTCGCCTCGACCGGGCAACCCGACCCGGACGGGACCGCCGTCCAGATCTGATCGCTTTCCCGCTTCCCGCGAATCCCATCCCGGTCACTCCCCGGGCCGGGGTGGTCGCTCACGGGCTGCCCCGGCCAACTTCGCCGTGACCATGGTGGCGGGGACCGGGGGGAATCGGCGCTCGCGTCGTGCATGGGTCGTCGCGGACGGCGCGACGATGGCGACCAGGCGTGGTCCCCTCCCCTACCCGCGTCGGGGGCCGGACCGCGGGGGCAGGCGTTCGGCGCCCGGGGGACGGGCGCCGCCGTCGAGGGCGGGGCGGGTCGTGACGGGTGAGTGCGGCAGGGTGATGACGTAGGGGCCGGCCAACTCGGCGGGGTCGAAGCCGCGCCGGTGGCCCGGCCGGAGATGCTGGGCCGTGCGGCTGATCGGGACGGGCTCGCGGAGGGCCGAGAGGGTCAACGCGGGGGCCGAGACGATGGCCAGGGCCAGGCGTCCGGCGACGAGGTAGGCGCGGGACGCGGTGAGGGGCCAAGCGGACGCCCGGGTCGTTCGTGGTCCTCCGTGTCGCGTCATCGTCGTGTCCCCCCGTTGCCAGTGCGCCGCTGGCCTCGCCCGTCATCGCTCGATGTCACGCCCGGCGTTCGCCACGAGCCCCGGCGTGTCCGGGATCGACCGCTCACCCGTTCATCGCTGGCCAGGAATCCTGGAATGCGTCTCGTTCCCCGGGGATGCCGGCGACGACGAGGAGAGAGCGCGATCTCGTCATCCGCCGGGACGACCCGGACAAACCCGGCCTCGGCTGGTTCACCCGCCACCCGGCCGGACCGGACCGGCGGCGACCCGCTCCCGGCCGGCCTCGAACTGGCGGAAACTCGCCAGGCTGACCACGAAGATCACCCCGCCGCCGATCCGGACATCGACCACGTCGGTCGGGTCGGCGTCGACCGTGGCGGCGTCCGACCAGGCGGGGATGGCGGGGCGGCGGGCGCAGGTGTCGCGGCAGAGGCGGGTCACCGCGGCCACGTCGCCGTCCTCGACCGCGACCAGAACGGTGGTATTGCCCTGGCGGAGGAAGCCACCGGTGGTCCGGAGCAGGGTGGCCCGGAACCCGGCCCCGGCGAGGGCGCGGAGGTAGGGGTTCGCATCATAATCCTGGACGATGGCGATGACGAGGCGCACGGGGGCTCCGGAAGTCGGAAGTCGGAAGTCGGAAGTCGGAAGTCGGAAGTCGGAAGTCGGAGAGAGTGTAGACGGT
>JACCVE010000317.1 GCA_013698285.1 Chloroflexia bacterium
GGCCCGATCACGTCCTGGACGTGCTGGGCCCGCGCTGCCGCGTGGAGGAGGGACTCGGCCACGGAGGAGATGCCGTCTTCCCCGCGACTAAACAGCAGCGCCCGGATCGCCTCCCCGACCGGCGTGCCGCCGGGCTCCCGGGTCAATACGACTTCCCGCCCGAGGTCGCGGAGCATGTCGGCGATGACCACCGCCTGGGTGGTCTTGCCCGCTCCCTCCGGTCCCTCCAACGTGATGAACCGGCCCCTGTCCACCTATTGCAGACCCTCGCGGTAGATCTCCACCCGCCGGTTGGGCTCCTTGCCCCGGCTGCGCGAGGCGAGATTGTAGCGGTCGGCGATCTGGTGCTGCAGGCGGCGGACATAGGCGCCCTGCGGAGACAGCGCGATGGGCGGAGCGCCTTGCATCACGGCGCCGATGGCTTCCTCGGCTTCCCAAAGCGCCTTGGCGACGACATTCTGACGCTCATCCTTTCTCGTCCGGCCCCGTGACGGGAAGGTGGTCAATTCGGGGAACTCCGCCTCGACCTCGACCTCCTCGCGGGCGGGCCCCGGCGAGGGACTGCCCACCGCGGTCGCCGCGGCAGTCGAGGTCGTCGGGGCGGCGGGAGACGCCGCGACCGGGCCCGCGACCGGGAAGAGCCCCGCCAGGACGTTCTCCATCTGGCTCTCGGTGTTGGAGCGGAGGACATAGACCGGAGTACCCCGCATCTCGGCATCCCGCAGCGGTTGGGGCCGGCGACGATAGTAGTTCTTCAGCGTGATCACCATGTCGGCCTCACGCAGGTCCCGGACGATCGTCGCCGGCGCACCGATCGCACCGATCGCTTGCTCCAGCCGGTTCCGGCTGATGCCGAATGGGTACAGCCTCAGGGGCTTCTCGGCTGTCCCCCTACCCCGGGGCAGTTTGAAGGCCGGCTCGGCGGCTCGCACCGCGGGCTGGTCCGCTTCCCATCCCGGCATCGGGTCGGGGGCCGGTGCGGCCCGGCGAGCGCCGAAGTCGATGATCGACGACGTGTCTGGCGTCGCGTGAGACCGGGCTGGAGAGGATGGATCGCGGCGAGCGTCCTCAGGTGCGGTGACCGAGACCCGGCCCGTGTCGTCCCGCCGCCGGTTCTCGGCCCGGACCGGCGCGTTCCGCAGGATCGCATCGACGGTCGATGCCACGTCCCGGTGGACTGCCACCTCGTCCCGGCTGATGATCTCGACCATCACCGAGAACGTGGGTGGCGCCTTCCGCTCCAGGATCGACTTTTGGGAGCCCCGCCGCCGGGCTTCCTCGTCCGACAGGGTGACCGACTGGATACCGCCGACCAAGTCGGACAGGGTCGGGTTCATCATCAGGTTCTCGAGCGTGTTCCCGTGCGCCGTACCAATGAGCTGGACACCACGCTCGGCGATCGTCCGGGCCGCGACCGCCTCCAGTTCAGTGCCGATCTCGTCGATGACCACGACCTCGGGCATGTGGTTCTCGACCGCCTCGATCATCACCGCGTGCTGTAGCGTCGGCGTCGGCACCTGCATCCGCCGCGCGCGGCCGATGGCGGGGTGCGGGATGTCGCCGTCACCGGCGATCTCGTTGCTGGTGTCGACGATCACGACGCGCTTGCGCATCGTGTCGGCCAGGACCCGGGCGGTCTCGCGCAGCATGGTCGTCTTGCCGACGCCCGGCCGGCCGAGCAGGAGGATACTCTCGCCCGACTCGATCAACTCCTCGATGATGGCGATCGTGCCGTAGACCGCCCGGCCGATGCGCACGGTCAGGCCGACCACCTCACCCCGGCGGTTCCGCAGGGCCGAGATACGGTGCAGGGTCCGCTCGATGCCGGCCCGGTTATCGTCCCCGAAGTTGCCGATCCGCTCGGCGACATAGGCGAGGTCTTCCCGGGTCACGTCGGTGTCGGAGAGGAGGACCTCGGTCCGCTCGAACCGGGCCTCCGGCGGACGGCCCAGGTCGAGCACGATCTCGATCAGTTGGTCGATCGACGTTTCCCCACGTGTTGCCAGGAGCGGGCCAGTGATGTGGGGCGGGATGGCGTCGAGGAGGTCGTCGATGTTGTCGGTGACTTCGCGCTCGTAGTCGGGGCGCATCTCCGGTTCGGCACCGGCGATCAACGATTGGTTCGCGTATGACATGGTCTGAAGAGCCTCATCCCGCGCGTCGTATCGCCCGTCTACGCCGTGGCGATGCGTGTGAAGTGATGCCATGTCCCGCTCACCCTGGCCCAATGGCCGCCGGATCGCGCCATGCCCGGGCATGGCCCTCACCGGATAGCCCCGTCGCATCGGGGCAAAGGCCGTCGCTTCCCAGGAGGAACGTCGGCACTCGACGCGGGACGCGTTCCAACGCCTCGGCCGCGAGCGGGACGACCTCGGTCGCCACGGAGCGGACACTGGCGGTCGTGTAAGTGACCATGAGGTGTTGGGTTCCCCGTTCGACGAATCCCCGGCCCCGGAAGAGGTCGATCAGTTCGGATTGGTAGCCCCGGACCGCGCAATAGACGCGGCGGACCGAGCGAGCGGCGAGCGAGGCCAGGACGCCATCGACCAGGGCCTCGGCGACGTCGCGCCGGCCGGGGGTACCGATCACGTCGATCACGTGCGTGCCGCGGGCCGAGGCGGTCCGGGCATAGCCGATGACCTGGTGGTCCTCGTCGATCACCCAGCCGCGAACGTGACACACGCCATTGACACGGGACGAGGGCAGATCCCAGCGGTGGCTGGTGAAGGCTTCCGCGGACTGGACCTGCTTGGGCACGACGGCGTTATAGAGCTGGTGGATGGCCCAAGTGTCGCCTGGTCCCTGCATCCGCAATGCTCGGGTCGGTGCACGGAACGTGGGTGCGGTGGTGCTGAGCACCACTTCCTCGGCATATGGGGAGAATCCGCACGAGACCGCGGCATCGTAGGTCTCATTCTCCACCGCCATCCGGA
>JACCVE010000322.1 GCA_013698285.1 Chloroflexia bacterium
CCGCTGGGCGGCGCTGGACGAGATCGTGGTCCGCCTGGGGTCCGGCCTGGAGGCCCGGCCGCTGTGGCGGGTGCGCAACAACGCGGCCGAAATCGTCTGGCCGCTGGCGGCCCTCGCCGCCGGGGGCCACGAGGGGGGCCGCGACTTCCCGGCCACGCTGCACCGCGAGCTACGAACGGCCCTCGGGACCGAGCACGAGACGGTGTCCCTGGGCTGCGGCCGGGCCAACGCCGGGATCGCGGGGATCCGCACATCGCACCAGGAGGCCCGCCAGGCCCTGACCCTGAGCCGCCGCCTGCACGGCCCCGGCCACGTCACCGCCTTCGACGACCTGGGCATCTACCGGCTGATCTTCGCCGCCGAGGCCTTGCCGGAACTGCGCGCCTTCCACGTCGAGACCCTCGACTCCCTGCTGACCTACGACCGCGACCACCACGCCGACCTGGTCCGGACCCTCGTCGCCTACTTCCAGGCCAACGGCAGTCCGAAGGAGGCGGCGACGATCCTCGGCGTCCACCGCAACACCGTCCTCTACCGCCTGGACCGCATCGCCGAGATCACCGGCTTCGACCTCTCCGACGCCGACATCCGCTTGAGGCTACAGATCGCCCTGCGGATTAATATCGCGCTGCATGGGGACGACCGGTGATGGGCGACCCCTCGCTGGCCGAGAGCGTCTTGGACTTCGCGCGGGATCACATCGCTGAGCGCCAGACACAGGCACACGCGAATGTCCAGGAACGATCTCACGAGAAGGAGCATGGCAACATGCGGTACAAGCTGTGGGACACGGATACCGACACGTTGTTTGGCGTGTCCGATTCGAGGGCAGAGATCGCCTCCTTCGCTCGAAGGCTACTCGCGCAGTACGACGCCGAACATGCCGACGATCTCGAACTGATCGTCGAAACAGACGATGGCGAATCGCGCGGGAACACGTTCGGCGCGGGGCTCGTGGCGTGGGCGGACAATGCGCTGATACGGATTCCGGTTGAACCATTGATGTTCGATGCCCATCGTCGGGGAGGACCACGTGTCCTCTCGGGCCACGATGGTGCGGCGCTCGGGTGACCACCGGACCTCCTGATGGTTGAGTGATCATCCGGATTCCGTATGACAGACAAGGAAATGGCGATCTGCCCAACGGATCAACACCGATGTCCAATGTAGGGGCGCTGCTTGCCGCGCCCTTCTCAGGTAAGTGTGCTCACGGTAGATCATTCGTTAGGCTGGCTGGCGCAGCAAGCGGCGCCCCTACAGGTTTTGCGATGTCGAGGCGTGATCAGCATCGGCTGCGCCGTCGCCCGCGAGTGAGCCCGTACCGGGCCGTCTGGCCGCGAGGGTGTCGATGCCGCGGTGAGTCCTGGGAGACTCCCGATCAGCACCGACTGCCGTTACGGATATCGGATCACTCCGCCGTGAAGACCGCGCAGGCGTTTTGGCCGCCGAAGCCGAAGCCGTTGGCCAGGCGACGCGAACGGGCATCTCGCGGGAGACGTTGGGGATGTAGTCGAGATCGCAGGCCGGGTCGGGGTCGGTCAGGTTGATCGTCGGGGGGACGCGGCCGTCGCGGATCGCCAGGACGCAGGCCAGCGAGGAGACGGCCCCGGCGGCGCCGAGCAGGTGACCCAGCATCGACTTGTTGGCGGAGATCGCCAGGTTCGGGGCATGGTCGCCGAAGGCGATCTTGAGGGCCTGGGTCTCGGCGATGTCGCCGATGGTGGTCGAGGTGGCGTGGGCGGCCACGTAGTCCACGTCGGACGGGGCGACCCCGGCCCGGGCCATCGCCTGGGTGATCGCCCGGGCGGCGCCGCTGCCCTTGGGGTCGGGGGCCGTGATGTGGAAGGCGTCGGAGGTGTAGGAGCCGCCGTGGGCGACGCAGATCGGGCTGGCGCCCCGCCGGGCGGCGTGTTCCTCCGTCTCCAGCACCATCACCGCCGCGCCCTCGGAGAAGACGAACCCGTCCCGGCCGAGATCGAAGGGGCGGCTGGCCTCGGCCGGGCACTCGTTGCGGCGGGAGAGGGCGCCCATGTGGGCCAGGCTGGTCAGGGCGACCGGGGTCAGCGCGGCCTCGGTGCCGCCGGTGATGACGACGTCGACCTCGCCCCGCTCCAGCATGTAGATCGCGTCGACGAAGGCTTGGACCCCGGCCGCGCAGGCCGCCACCGAGGTGGTCGCCGGGCCGTGGATGCCCATCTGGATCGCCACCTGGCAACTGGCCATGTTGGGGGCGAAGATCGGGATCAGGAACGGTCCGACCCGGTTGGGGCCGCGCTCGGTCATGTTCCGGACCTCGTTCTCGATCGTCGGCACGCCGCCGCCGCCGGTGTTGACCACGATCCCGATCCGGTGCCGGTTAGCGTCGGTGATCTGTAGTCCGGCCTGGCCGATCGCCTCCCGGGCGGCGGCCACGGCGAACTGGGCGAACCGGTCCATCCTCCGGGCCGCCTTGGGGTTCATGTGGTCGGCGACGACAAAATCGGGCACCTCGCCGGCGATCTTGACCTCGAGCCCGCTGGGGTCGAAGTGCTGGACGATCCTGATCCCGGACCGCCCGGCGTTCAAGCCTTCCCAGAACGTCTCCACACCCGTGCCGAGCGGCGTGACCGCCCCAACTCCCGTCACCACCACCCGCGTCACCGTCGTACTCCCTCCGCTCGGCAGTCCGTTTCCCCAGCGGGCACGGCACCGGTGACCACCCGGGTCCGGGTGGTCACCGGTGTCAGGCCATATCGAACCGGGGCCACCGGCCCGGATC
>JACCVE010000328.1 GCA_013698285.1 Chloroflexia bacterium
CCATCGGCGAACATCTCGTTGATCACGCCGACATCGTTCTGGATCCGGGTCATGATCGCCCCGACGCCGCGCTTGTCGATGTAGTTCAAGCTGAGCGTCTGGAGATGGCGGAACATGTCGTTCCGCAAGTCGTAGACGACCCGGTTGCCGAGCCAGGACGTCAGGTAGAACTGGCCCCACATCGTCAGGAACCGGAGCCCGAGGGTGAGCACGAATGCCGCCCCGAGCAGGTTCAGCGCGTCCGCCCGGCGCGCCCCGCCGGGCCGCACCTCGTCCACCGCCTGGCTGAACAGCCAGGGCAGCGCCAGGTCGCACCCGATCACCGCCACCACCGCCCCGAGCAGGAGGAGGGCCCGGGCCCGGTAGGGCAGCACGAACGCGAACAGGCGCCGCATCACCCGGGCGTCATAGGCCTTCCCGAGCAGGTCGTCGGGATCGACGTTCATCATCATCGCCATCGGCAGGGTCCTCGGGGGTCAGGCGGCAGGCGGCAGGCGGCAGGCGGCAGGCGGCAGGGTCAGTGTTCGCCGCTCCGAGCGTAGACCTTGTCAGGTCGCGTCCCGTCGCGAGCGGCTCGTCCGTTCGATACCTCATCCGGGGAGGTGCCGTCGAGGTCGCCGGGGCGGGCGAGGGACAGATCGGCGCCGTCCGGCACCGCGCCGTCCGTCCCGTTCGCGCCGGAGCGCTCCCGGCGCTGGAGGTCGTACAGCTCGCGGTAGAAGCCGTCCTCGGTCAGCAGGGCGGCGTGGGTACCGCGCTGGACGATCCGCCCGTCGCGCAGCACCAGGATCTGGTCGGCGGAGCGGACCGTGTCGAGCCTCTGGGCGACGATGAAGGTCGTCCGGTCGGCCATCAGGGTCTGGAGTGCCGTCTGGATGTCCGCCTCGGTCCGGGAATCGACGCTGCTCGTGGCGTCGTCGAGGATTAGGATCGGGGCATCGAGGAGGAGGGCCCGGGCGATCGCCAGGCGCTGCTTCTGGCCGCCGGAGAGGGTGACGCCGCGCTCACCGAGCGTGGTGGCGTAACCGGCGGGCAGGGCGCTGATGAAGGGGTGGGCGCTGGCGGCGCGGGCGGCGGCCTCCACCTCGGCGTCGGTGGCCTCCGGCCGGCCGAAGGCGATGTTGTCCCGGATCGACTCCGAGAACAGGAAGGTCTCCTGCATCACGATCCCGACATTACGCCGGAGAGAAGCCAGCGTCAGGTCGCGCACGTCGTGGCCATCGACGGAGATGGTCCCGGCCGCGACATCGTAGAACCGGGGGATCAGGCCGACCACGGCGCTCTTGCCGGACCCGGTCGCCCCGACCAGGGCGACGGTCTCGCCGGGCCGGGCCACGAACGAGACGTCATCGAGGGCCGGGAACCGGGCGCCGGGGAACTTGAACTGGACACCGTCGAACCGGACCTCGCCGGTGGCGCGCCCGAGCGCGGTCGCGCCGGGCCGGTCGGCGATCGTGGGCTTGGTGTCGAGGGTGCCGAAGATGCGCTCGCCCGAGGCGATTGCCCGGGCGATCCGGTTCACGACGAAACCTAACCAGCGGATTGGCTCGGCCAGCAGGGTCAGGTAGCGGTTGAAGGCGACCAGGGTGCCGATCGTCATCTCGCCGGCCAGGACCCGGTGACCGCCGAGCCAGACCACCGCCGCGATCCCGATGCCGGAACCGAAGAGCATCCCGGCATACGACCGCGACCAGCGACTGGCGGCGACCAGGTTACGGTCGAACAACTCGACCAGCTCCTGTTGAAAGCGCTGGTTCTCATTTGCCTCCTGGGCGAAGGCTCGCACCACCCGTCCCCCGGCGACGTTCTCCTGTAAGGCCGAGGTCATCACCCCGAACTGCTGCTGAACGCGAGCGAACATCGGCCGGATGCCGGTGCCGAAGCGGAACGAGTACCAGACCAGCGGCGGGTAGACCACCAAGGCCACGACCGCCAGGAGCCAGTCGAGCCGGAGCAGGATCACCGCGACCGCGACGAAGGTGCCCGCCATCAGGAGCAGGGTCCTCAGGGCCATCATCAACATGCCGCGGACGTTGTTGATGTCCTCCGTCGCCCTGGTCATCAGTTGGCCGGTCTGGGATCGGTCATAGAAGCTGAACGACAGGCGTTGGAGGTGGGAGAACAGCTCGGCCCGCATGTCGTTGCCGACCTGCTCGGCCAGGACATTGAGCAGGTAGACCCGGCCGAGGGTGAACACTCCCTGCACCACCGCGATGCCTAGGTAGACGAAGACGGCCTGGACCAGGTAGTCCCGATCCCCGCCGGAGATGCCACGG
>JACCVE010000332.1 GCA_013698285.1 Chloroflexia bacterium
CTCCGCCGGCGATTCGGTCCTCCGCGCCGGTGGCCAGGGCGGCAAGGCGATCGGCGCTCTCCGCCTCAGCAGCGATGTCGGCCTGGTCGCCGGCCCGGCCGCCGTCGGCATCATCGCCGACCTGGCCGGCACCGCCGCCCCCTTCATCGCCCTCGGCACCATCTCCGCGGTCGTCGCCCTCCTGCTCTGGCGGACCGGGTGGAAACCCGTCGCCGCCGCGACATGATCCGCATCTTCAGCGCCTCAGGCCAGCGCGACGTGTGATCCTGGATCGCCGTGTCCCCGCTCGCTCGACACGGTCAGGTGAGATGTCCGGCAGTTTGCCGTGCCGCACGATACAGACCGGCAACGACGTACTCTGAAGGGCAATATGCGGACTCGGGCAGGAGGTTGCCATGCGTCAGATTCTCAGAACCCGCCGCCCGTCCGCACGCTTGGAAGCGCGCGTGACCCCGGAGCAGTAGGCGCTCTTCCAACGGGCCGCCGATCTCCGCGGGCATGGCCTGACTGACTTCATGCTCGCCGCGCTCCAGGATGCGGCCGAGGAAACCATTCGCGCCCACGACGTCATCACGCTGTCCGCCCGTGATCGCCTCGCGTTCGCCGAGGCGATCCTCCCCGCCGAATGACGCGCTCCGTGCCGCCGCTCGCCGGTTCACCCGTCCGGGTGAGAGAGGGATGTCGACGGACACAGATCCGGAGTTCCTGATCGACGCGTTGGCCGCTCACCACGACCGGACCACGTTCACCCGTGGCGTCGAACCCCTCGACCGATACCTCCATCGCCAGGCGGGTCAGGACCATCGACGCGGTGCCGCCCGGGCCTTCGTCGTGGTCGATCCGCGTACGGATCGCCTCGCCGGGTTCTCTACCCTCTCTGCCGCGACGGTCCAGCCCGCCGGACTGCCCGACGCCATCGCCAAACGTCTCCCGCGCTACCCGACCCTCCCCGCGATCCTGATCGGCCGCCTCGCCGTGGCGATCGATGTTCAGGGTCAACACCCCGGCGAGCACCTCGCGCTCGATGCCCTCCGACGAGCGCTCCGCGCGACGAGCCAGGTCGCCGCCGTCGCGATCCTCGGCGACGCGAAGGACGATCGGGCTCACCGGTTCGACGACCGCCACGGGTTCCTGCCGTGTCACGATGACCCGGACCGGCGCTTCTTGCCGATGGGGACCGTCGCCGGCCTGTTCGACCCCGCCAGGCCCTGACCATTGGTTCGCGGCGACCGGCCCGGCGGGGCTGGCGAGTTCCCGCCCCACGGCACGGCCAGGGATGGTCGGGATCGTCCCCGCCCAGGGCCGCATCAGAGCGATCGACCCCGTGCTGCCATCCCATCCCGGGGGGTGATCCCGGTGAACGGGGTGGACGAACGGTCACCGTGGCGTCTCGGGCACGGCTTTGGTACGCTGGCGCCCCCCGCGAACCATGTGACGCCCATTGCCCGCGCCGCGCCGTTGAGGAACTGGTGGGATCGTGAGGCAGGGGCGGACCTGACGAGTCAGGTCCCTCGCCGGGGGCACGGGTCGGGTGCTCGGAAAGGACATCGTCCGGACGTCCCGAGGCGGGATCCGTCAGGACTCATGGGTGCTTGCGCGCGTTCTCGGGATGGCGTATTTCTTGCCTGAGGGCCACCGGTGACCAGGGTGGGTTCGCCCCGCGCCGCTGGGCCCTCCACGCGACCTGAATACGTAGCCTGTCCGCGAAACCCCGACACGGGTTTAAGCATTTCTCCTGATGACAGCGCTGGACCGGCCAGGCAGACTAGGGTCAGGGAAGCGAACCACGCGGGCCACGACCGTACCGTCCGTCAGGTTTCCCAGATGCTCCCGGGCCGGATGCCGGCGGGAACGGCCACCACACCTGCGAAGCACCGGAGTGGCCCCGTCACCGACGACGTTTTCTCACCGGCCCCGCTCCCGAAAGGACCCGACGTGGCGACCATCACCACCGATCCATCCACCACTCCCACGACTGCCGGTGACCTCCTGGGCTCCTGGGTGATCGCCTTCTCGGCCGGGATCGGCCACGACCCCCGCCATGGGTCGAGCCGGGTCATGACGACGTTCCTGGAGCAGGGCGACGTCGTCGCCTTCCTGGCCCCCGGTTCGATCTTCAGCGACGACACCCGCACCTACCAGCGTTCCGGGCATGGCCGGTGGGTCGCGATCGCCGGCGGTGGCCTGAGCTACCGCTACGGCGCCTACACCTACAACGACCGCGGCGCCCACACCGGCGAGGCCCACGTCCGGGCCAGCGTCGCCTTCGATCCCGCCACCGGCGAGTTGACCGGGACCTACGAGCGCCGCGACCTCGATGTTCGGGGCAACCTGTGCCGGTTCCGCTCCGGCACCCTGCGCGGTTTCCGGAGCGAGAGCCTGCTCCACTTCCTGCCCACCACCCGCCCGATGGCGGCGAGCGACGCCGTTCCGGTCGCCTGACCCCCCGTAACTGTTCAGACGTGAGGGTCCGACGAGCCGAATGAATGTCCAACCGAGCTCGGGCGTCGCGTACGGACGAGGTCTCGACCGTCGCGAATCTTCGGGCAGCGAGTGCCGCACCCTCACGTCTGAACTGTTACGACCCCTCGGCTCCAGGTTCCGGGTCTCTTCCCAATGTGGTCCGGACCACCGGCGACCAGGACGACATCGTCGTCCGGTTCGCCGGTGTCGCCGTGCGTCGTTCCGCCGGTAGCGGTCCGCCCGGACGGGGTGGGATACTGCCCGCACGATCTCCCGGCGGCCGGGATGACCCGACCCGGGCCACGCCGCCCGGATACCCGGGCCAACCGGGCGTTTCACGGCAGCGATGAGCGAGGCAGACCATGCAGGTTGCGGACCAGGTGACGCGGACATTGCGGCGACCCTTGCTCGCCCTGGCCGAGAATGACCGCGTCGAGGGCCTGATGCGCCGCAATGGCGTCTCCAAGGGGCTCGTCCGTCGCTTCGTCGCCGGGGAAGACCTCGATACGGCCATCGCGGCCGTGCGGTCCCTGGCCGACCAATCGATCACCAGCACCCTCGACCTGCTGGGGGAGAATGTCGAGACGCCCGACGCCGCCCGGGCGGCGGTCGCCGCCTACGTCGTGATCCTGGACCACCTCGCCGCTGCCGGCCTGGAACCCAACATCTCCGTCAAGCTGACGATGGTCGGGCTCGACGCCGGGCCAGACGTGGCCCGGGTGAACATGGTCCCGATCCTGGAGCGGGCCCGCGAGGTCGGCGGCTTCGTCCGGATCGACATGGAAGGGTCCGCCTACACCGAGGTCACGGTCGCCATCACCGAGGCCCTCCACGACCGCTTCCCCGACCAGGTCGGCACCGTGATCCAGAGCTACCTGCGCCGCTCGGCCGACGACATCGAGCGGATGATCCGCCGCGGCGCCCGCGTCCGCCTGGTCAAGGGCGCCTACGCCGAACCGGCCGAGATCGCGTTCACCGACCGCCGCGAGGTGGACGAGAGCTACCGCCGCCTGATGCTGCGCCTGCTCGACGCGGGCGCCTACCCGGCCCTGGCCACCCACGACGCCGACCTGATCGCGGCCGCCCGCCACTACACTGCCGAACGCGGCATCACCCCCGACCGCTACGAATTCCAGATGCTCTACGGTGTCCGCCGCGAGATGCAACGATCTCTGGTCGAAGCCGGCTACCGGATGCGGGTCTACGTCCCCTACGGCACCGAGTGGTACCCCTATTTCACCCGCCGCATCGCCGAGCGCCCCGCCAACGCCCTCTTCGTCCTCCGCCAACTCGTCTCCCGCTGATCACCCCGCCGCCCCCCTCCGGGCGCCATCCCAGCCTCAAAATTCCCTGCCCCCTAACGTCCTACGCCTAACGTCTTCCGTCACCCCGCCGCGCTGACCGACCCCACGAGCAGGTACGGCGTTGTCGGCTCCGGACTCGTCTCGGCGTCCGGGGCGGCGGTGACCGCCACCCCGACCACACTCCCCGGCGGCACATTGGGCATCACCAGGGCGGCCGAACCGTCGGCCGAGGTCTGGAAGGTCCCCGCCAGCCGGGCCGAGCCGGGCGGCTGGCCCCCATCGACGAACCACAGCCGGTAGCTCTGGCCCGCCGGCAACGCTGGCAGGCCCGTCGCGGCCAGGGCCAGGCGCTGCTCTCGCTCCGAGTAGAAGACGTTGCCGATCGCCCCGGCCGGCCCCTCCGCGGTCGCGGTCAGCGTCCAGGCGGTCGCGTTGTCGCGCAGCGCGGCGGCGGTCGAGAGGGCCCGCAGGGCGACGAGGTCGGCCTGGCGATTGTCGAGTTGGGTCCGCAGCCCCAGCGCCCAGATGAGTGACCCGATCGTCACCAGGCAGGCGAATCCCGCCACCGCCCCCCGCCAACCCAATCCCCGCAGTCCGGCCGCTCCCGCCCGGGGTGCGGCCGTCCCGGCCCGGGGTGGTCGGACGGCCATCCGGCTTCCGTCCCTGGCCCCCGCCTCCCGGGTTCGTGACGAACCGGCCGCGGTGGGCCGGTCCTCACCGCGTCGGGTCTCCCGATCTCGCCGGTCACCACCCTCGGCATCTCGACCACCATCCCGAATCCCATCGCTGCCCGACCTCGGGAGGGAATACCCGGGTCCGGCGTCCCCCGAGATGTCCCCGGCCCGCGGATCGGGCGTGACCGGGTCCACGTGTTCAGCCACCTCTTCCCCGGCCGCGGTCGGTTCAGCGGCGGCGGGGGATACCCCCGGTTCAGTCAGTCCCATCGGTCCGCTCGGGGCCGGTCGGCTAGGGGTCCCGGTGATGTCCTGAGCCGGACGCCCGGGAGCACCTTCTCCCCGCACGGGTGGCGTGCTCGGACCTGATTGCTCCGACGGGTCGGGGCCTCCCGATGTGTCGTCGTGGGGTCGGCGGGATGGTCGTTCCACGGGAGTACTCCGCGATGGTCAAGACGGCCCAACACGACCGGCGGTGGGAACAGAGGATGACGACGGGCCAGTCAGGCGACCATTATGCCCGACGCCTCGCGACCCGTAACCGGCGGGTGCCATGAGCATCCGGCGCGGTCCCGACGCCGGCCGGGACAACCGACACCCGTCGCAGTGGGCAGCGCCCAATGACGTTCGCGGTTTCCGCGGTGGACTGGCCA
>JACCVE010000349.1 GCA_013698285.1 Chloroflexia bacterium
GGCGACCAAGTCGAACGGCGATCCGGCGAACGGAGTGCCTGAGGGCTGGTACCGGCGATCAGGGGACCGGGTTCGCGGCGGCCTGGCCACGTTGTCCCTTTCGGACCGTTCGCTCGATCGTTCCCGAGATCCGGCCGAATCCCAGCCCCATCGGCCGGGTGAACGCGAACGTCACCGTGCGTCCCCGCTCCGGCACACTGCCGCTCTCGGTCTCGACCCAGCACTCCGGCACCTCCGAAGCGTGGACGAAGAAGCGCTCGGCGGCCAAGTCCCCCGGTTGGGGGCCTTCGGGGTGGACCCGAACCGCGGTCAGGTAGACACGGACCGTCATATCGTCCTCCCCGCCCCAACCGGAAGCCACCCACGCGGGTGTACCAGACTGGGTGCCAGCAGTCTATCGCAGCGCCCGGCGCCGTCGAGGGAGTCGCGACCCTGGCACGGCCCGCGACCAGATCGGCCCCCGGCGATATGACGGGGCCCCGGCAATACGACGGACCGTCGATGCGCTCAATTGATCGTCACACCCGCGTCGGTCAACCAGGCGATCGCCTCGCCCAGGTCCTCCAGGCGGGCGGTGGGGGCGGGATCGAGCGTGACGACGGCGTGCGCGGGACCCGGGATCCAGAGGCAGCGCATCCCCGCCGCCAGCGCCGCCGCGACCCCGGCCGGGCTGTCCTCGAACACGACGCACGACGACGGTGCCATACGTAGCCGCTCGGCCGCGAGAAGGAAGATGTCCGGGGCGGGCTTGCCGTACTCGACCTCGTCGCCCGTCACCTCGACATCGAAGAGCCCGGTCAGGGCGGTCTCGGCCAGGGTCAGGTCGGCGTGATGGCGCAGGCTGGATGTCGCCAGGGCCATCCGGAGTCCGGCGGCCCGGCCAGCGGCCAGCACGACATCAGCCCCGGGGAGCGGTTTCAGATTTCCCCGCAGGGCCGCGATGCGGAGACTGTCCTGGGCGTGGGCGATTTCTTCGACCGGCAGGACGAGCCCGTACTCGCGCCGGATCACCGCCGCCCCCTCCAACAGGCGCAGGCCATACATTTGGCCGAGGACATCGTCCCTCAGCGTATGGCCATGCTGGCCGAGCCATTCCCCCCAGGCCCGGGCGGCGAAGGGCTCGCTGTCGACCAGCGTCCCGTCCATGTCGAAGATCAGAGCCTCGACCTGCGGCGTCATGAGGGCCTCCGGACCGTGAGGGCGGATTGCGGATTGGTCGCCACGAGCCGGTGGATGGCCGGGGCCGTCAAGCCGCGGTCCATGAGCAGCAGCACGAATCGCTCCGGCAGGTGGGACCAGCCAGGTGAGCCCCCATAAGCCGGGATCAGCGACCGGCGGCTCAGGTCCTGGGAGAGGAGGACCCGGTCCCCATGGCCAGCGACCACCAGCGCGGCCACGAGGTCCGCGCGGCGCTCGTCGTCGGCAGGCCCGCCCTTGCCGATCTGGTCCACCGAACCATAGGTGCCTCGCGCCAGGATGTCGATCACCTCGTCGTGGTCGCCCAACCGGTCCAGGTGGCCGAGGATGACCCGATCGGCAGAAACGCCCTCGCCGGTCAGGATCGCCACCTGGGCCAGGGCCATCGTGCCATGGTCGGTGTGGGTGGAGATGGGCACGCCCGTCGCCAGGTGGGCCTCAGCCGCGGCCCGAAGGACGCGGTCCTCGACCGGCTCGATCGTCTCCCGGCTCGTGCCGGCCTTGATCACTCCCGGCCGAACTCCTGTCTCGCCGACGCCGTCCTCCAGCTCGGAGACCGATCGCCCGGCGATCACGTCATGGTCGAGACCATCGAGCGTGGTGCCGAGGTACGACGCTTTATGGTGACCCGTTGTGGCGATGACGTGGACCGGAGATCGCCGCGCGAGCCAGACCAAGCCCTCGATGTCCCGGCCGTACTCGGCGGTGGACATGTCGACGATCGCCCCCCCGCCGGACTGGTGAAATGCTTCCAGCGCGGTCAAGGTGCGGTATGGGTCGTCCAGAACCGTGTCCGGGTCGCCGGCGGCGATCGTCGCCGGACGACACAGGAGGTGCTCGTGGGGCAGCGTCATGCCCAGCGCGGCGGGCTCGACCGGCCCCAGGACCGTCATCACGTGCGGTCGCCGCGGATCGAACGGTTCGTCCACCTCGTCATCCGGAGCGAACGAATCGCCCGCGACCAAGCCATAGTCGTATTCTTCCACGAACCCCCCGGTTGATCGCTCCCTGGCTTGGCCTGACGCCCTGCCCCACCCCGATTGAGACGGAGGTGTGGTCGTCGTCGCGATGCTGGACATCGGCCGTGACGGGGACGCGTCACCGCCAGTACACTGCATTGTCGTACGCGTGACCACCCACTCGCCGGCTCTGCGCGTCATGAGGAGCGGGCCCGTATCGATCGGCACTGGTCGAGGCCGAGGTCGTGCCCTCCTCCAGATAGGAAACATCGTTGACCCATCAGCACCACCGTCCCACCCGGCCTCGCGATGATCCCGGTGGGCGTTCCGGCCGGGGGGGTGGCCTCCTCAAGCTGATCGCGCTGCTCCTGGTGGCACTCGTGATCACCGGCGGTCCCTTCCTCAACCGGTACCGGGACACCATCGACCTCGTCCTGCGGACCGGGTCGTTCGAGGCGACCGCCACGACCTTGCTCCGGTCGGCTCTGGATTCGGTCAATGAGCAGCCGGCCTTCAGCCGCGTTCCCGGTGCCCCCGAGGTCCCTCTCTGCCGAAGCGTCACGGCCGTCGACGGGCGCGCCCTGGCCGATGCGATGAACCTGATGCGGCGGGATGAGGAAGGACGGCGCCTCTTCCGGCAACTCCTCGACGAGGGCATCTGCGTCGGGGTCGAGGACATCGACTACAACACTGGGTACGCGCTCGCCAGGCAGTCGATCACCGGGAGCTGGGCCAGTTCGACGATCATGGTCGACCGGGACATGATCGACGCCGGCGAGAGCGACGTCCTGGCCGCCCTGCTCGTCCACGAGGCGACCCACATCGACCGGTTCATCAATGGGCTGGCCTGTACGTACGACGACTCCTGCACGACGCTGCCCAATGGGGTCGACCTCGACGAGGAGGTGGCGGCCCACGCCGCCGAGGCCGTGTTCTGGCGTGGGGCCTACGACGACGACGGGAAGAGGTTCTCCCTCGGGTACGCCTACGGGATGAACCAACTGCTCGATGCCTACCTCGACGGGCCGGACGCCTTCACCGCCTACGTGCGGGACCTCCGGGGCGATGAGCGCGAGTCGTCGTAGGCTCCTCGGCTCGCCGTGATCGGGACAATACTCCCGACCGCTCCGTGACCGACGGCCGATCCCCCAGGTCTGGTGGCCCCGGTAGGATGACCATGTCGCCCGTCGTGGTCGCCCGGACATCGTCTCTCGCGAGGACTCCGTGGACTCTCCCCCCCCTGCCCCCGAGCCCCGACCCGGCCCGGGCGCGCCATTCGACCACCGGGCCTACGAGCGTGCGTCCCGCCAGGGTACTTCGGGGCGATCGCAGGACAACCCGCTCCTGATGATGGCCCTGGCGGCCGTCGGAACCTTCGCCATCGCCGCCGTCTTCCTGGTCGTCACCGGCAACGTCACGTTCTTCCCCGCCGGCGACGGGGTCATCGCCGCCCCGACGCTGTTCGAGGCTCCCGTCTGCGACGGCGTCGCCGAAGGCGAACGGGTCATCCTGACCCGCTCGTTCGAGACGATGCGACGCACGCTCGAAGGGGTTCGCCTCAGTGACCAGCTCGTGGCCGAGGAGATCTGCGTCGAGGTGGAGCCGATCGAGAACGCCGGGGGCTATGCCCACTACGAACGCGGCTTCTTCGGGCGCTCGGCGGACGCCCGGCTGGTCGTCGCGCGGATGATGCTGGAGTATGGCGACGACGACACGATCGCCTCCGTGTTGGTCCACGAGGCGACGCACCTCGACCGCGCCATCAACGACATCGATTGTGGGCAGTGCGAACGTCTGCCGAACGGCATCAACTTGGACGAGGAGACCGCTGCCCACGCTGCCGAAGCCGAGTGGTGGATCGCCCGCTACGGGCCGGACGGGCGCCAGTCGTGGGCGCCATACACCTGGTACAGCATCGATAACCTCGCCTTTGCCTACCAACGGGGCCCCGGCGCGTTCCGCGAGTACGTCCGTTCGATCCGCGAGGACCAGGACGTCTAGGGGCTCACCGGGCTGGTGACCAAGCAGCACGAGCCGACCCCCTCGACGGATGCCCGTCCGCCGGTCATGATGCGCCGTCGGCGCGAGTGGAACGCGACCCGACCTGTCCGGATCGGGGAGGAGCGGCCGTGGAGACCCAATTGCCGATGTTCGATTGGGCCGGGGACCGCCGCGCCCGGATCACCTTCGGCCTCCAACCTGTCCCGTTGCCCGGGTCCCCCGAACCATCCAGGCAAGTCATCGAGGCCGGCGTGTTGGCCGACGAGCTGGGGTTCGACGCCTTCTACCAACCGGACCACCCGGCCTGGGCGCCTGACTGCTGGGTGCATCTGGCCGCCGTCGCCGTCCTGACCCGCAACGTGCGCCTAGGGACGATCGTCTCCAGCGTGCCGTACCGGAGTGCCGCCCACCTCGCCCGCCTCGCCGCCGATGTCGACCAGCTCAGCCGCGGACGTGTCGTGCTGGGCCTGGGCATCGGCTGGGACGTCGCGGAGTTCGCGAGGTTGGAGATCTCGATGGCCACGGTGCCGGACCGCCAGGCGGCGCTGCGCCGGGCGGTCGACACCATCCGCGAGACGTGGGCGGGGCGGCCGTCGTCACCCGACCGGCCGTTCCTGCCACCCAAGCAACCATCCGGCCCGCCGATCATCATCGCCGGCGCGGGCAGGCGGACGCTCCGTCTCGTCGCCGAGGTCGCCGACGGCTGCAACTTCGGCCCGAGCGAGACCACCGGCGGCGTCACGAGCCCGGACGACGTGCGGCGCACGCTCGACGTGATCGCCGGTCACTGCCGGGAGATCGGGCGGCCGGTCGAACAGGTCTTACCGACGCACTTCACCAGTTGGGCGATGCTGGGCGAGACCGAAGTCGCCGCCCAGGCCAAGGTCGCCCGCCATTACCCGGACGGCCTGACCGAGAGCCAGCGCAAGACCCGCCTCGTCGCCACCCCGGACGGTGCCGTGGACTACTTCCAATCGCTCGCCGACGCGGGGATCCGGCACTTCGTGGTGCAGTGCCAGGACGCCACCGACCACGAGACCTTTCGCCTCCTCGCGTCCGATGTCATCCCCCGGGTCCGGTGCCCGTGAAGCGGGGTCTGCATCGCCCTGGCGCCCATCCCGCCGTCACCGTTCGCGCGTCTCCCTGGACTGCTCACCGGTGATCAGCCGGGCGCCGCGCTGGGAGGTGACGTAGCTCCAGAGCCACTGGGTCGTGACCTGGATCCGGCTCCGATAACCGATCAGGTTGATGACGTGGACGATCGCCCAGGCCAACCAGGCCACGAACCCGGTCAACTTGATCCCCCGCGCGTGGACGACGGCCTCGTTCCGGGCGATCACGGCCATGTTGCCGAGGTCCCGGTACCGGAAGGGGCGAGACGGCTGGCCCGCGATGACCCGCTGGATGTTCGCCGCCGCCCACTTCCCACCCTGGATGGCGGCGGGGGCGATGCCGGGGATCGGCTGACCGTCTCGCTTCATGATCGAGGCCAGATCCCCGATCACGAAGATCTCCGGGTGTCCGGGTATGGACAGGTCCGGGTTCACCGGGACACGCCCCGCCCGGTCCAGCTCGACCCCGAGGGACGCCGCGACAGGGGACGCCTTGACCCCGGCCGCCCAGACCACCGTCCGGGCCGGGATCCGTTCCTCGCCGATCGTCACGCCCCCGGCGTCGATGTGGGTCACCATCGATCTGGTGCGGACCCGGACGCCGAGCGACTCCAGGGTCTGGCAGGCGTTGTCGCCCAACGTGGCCGGGAAGGGCGGCAGGAGGCGATCCAGGCCCTCGATCAGGATCACCGTCGCCGTGGCGGGGTCGATCCGGTCGAACTCGTTGGCGAGCGTGCGTCGCGCCATCTCCGCCAATGCGCCCGCCATCTCGACGCCGGTCGGGCCACCGCCGACGACGACAAAGGTCATCAGGGCCCGACGCGCCTCCAGGTCCGTCGTCCGCTCGGCCTCCTCGAAGGCGAGCAGCACCCGTCGCCTGATCGTGAGGGCGTCCTCCAGGCTCTTCAGCCCGGGCGCGACCCCCTCCCACTCGTCGTGACCGAAGTAGGCGTGACTCGCCCCCGTCGCCAGGATGAGGTAGTCGTACTCGAGCCGGCCGTCACCGAACACGACCTGCCGGTTGGCCGCGTCGATCGCGGTCACATCGGCCAGGATCACCTCGACATTGTCCTGCTTGCGCAGCACCCGCCGGATCGGGGCGGCGATGTCGGCCGGGGACAGGGCCGCCGTTGCGACCTGGTAGAGGAGAGGTTGGAAGAGGTGGTGATTGCGCCGGTCCACCACCGTGATCCGGACCGGGGCGTCCGCGAGGGCCTTGGCGGCGTTCAAACCCCCGAACCCGCCGCCGACGATGACGACGTGGGGCCGGGCGCCGTCACGGGTCGCCGGCGTCCCGGTGATGGCCGCCAGGGGCGATGCGGTCTGTTCCCGAGGCGTCACGGCTGCTCCTGCTACCACGTTGGCGTTCCTTCTTCGGGTCTGAGGAGGGATCGAACGGCGCTATCATTCTGCGTGAATCGGTCGGGGAAATGTCCCGGCCGGGCTCCGCGGCGACCTAAGCCTACCCCTCCGGTGCCCCGCGTGCATCCCGGTCGCGACCGGCGCGGACGTGGGCATGCCCGCTGCGCCACCCCGCCAACTGCCCACCGACGACGCCGCTGATCCCCGACCGCCCGAGGCCCCTCATCATGCTGCACGGCCGCCTCACCGGGGATTCCCTCACCCGGCGCTCCCCGCTCCGCCCGCGTGTCCGCCGCGTCGCCGGGGACGTGATCGCCGTGTCGCTCGCGTTGACCATGGCCGGATGTGGCGGCACCGCCGAGACGTCCCGCCCGACCGGTTCGACCGGCCCGACGATTCCGACCGCGACGGCCCGACGGGCCGCCGAGACCGGCGGCCCCGTGACCGGGCTGGTGGAGGAGGCCGAGGTCGTCGAGGTGATCGACGGCGACACCCTGCGGGTCCGGATCGGCGGTCAGATTGACCTCGTGCGGCTGACCGGCATCGACACGCCGGAGGTGAGCGGGCCATACCGGGACGCGGGATGCTTCGGCGACGCGGCCTCGGAACTGGCGGCCGGCCTCGTGCCCGCCGGTTCGGTCGTGGCGCTGGAGCGCGACACCTCTGACCGGGACCAGTTCGACCGCCTCCTCCGCTACGTCTGGACGATCGACGACGCCGGGGAATGGACCTTCATCAACGAGGCCCTGGTAACGCTGGGCGCCGCCGAGGCCAGGGCGTACCCGCCCGACACCCTCTACGCCAGCCGCCTCGACGATGCCGAATCACGGGCCCAGGCCAGTGGCAGCGGCATGTGGTCCGAATGCCGGACCGGGCGGGCCGACGCGGACGCCGGCCCGGTCCGACCGAAGCTCGCCCTCGCCCCCGCCCCCGGCACGATCGGGGTGATCCGGCGCGACCATGCTTGGGCGGTGGTGACCTGATGGGCGTCCTGTCCGAGATCGGCGCTTTGGTCACCGCCATCGTGGAGCGGATGGGCTATGCCGGCATCGCGATCCTCCTGGCCCTCGAACACGTCTTCCCCCCCATCCCCTCCGAGGCGATCCTGCCCCTGGCGGGGTTCTTCTCCGGCCAGGGCCGGTTCTGGCTGCCGGCGACGATCCTCGCCGCGACCATCGGCTCGACCGCGGGGGCGCTGGTCCTCTACGCCATCGCCGCCCGGCTCGGCGAGGCCAGGGTCCAGCGCGTGGTCCGGGCCCATGGCAGGTGGATCCGGCTCAGCGAGGACGACCTCGACCGGGCTGACGGCTGGTTCGACCGGCACGGATCCCTCGCCGCCCTGATCGGCCCACTCATCCCGCTGGTCCGCGGCGACGTCGTGATCCCGGCCGGATTCCGGGACATCACCGCGGTCAGATTCGCCGTCCTCACCACGGTCGGCAGCCTAGTCTGGAACTCGGCCCTGATCGGTCTCGGCTGGTACCTGGGCGACCGGTGGCAGGTCGTCGGGCGGTACGCCACCTATCTGACCTACGCGGCAGGTATCGCCCTGCTCGCACTGCTCGTCAGGTATGCCTGGCGGCGGCGGTCAACGTGATTCTCGAGCCCACCAACAGAGCTTAACTTCCCTGTGATAGTCTGTTAACACGCTCGCGCGTCACCCCTGACTACCGTTGACGGGGGTGGGACCCGGCGTCCAGTCCAGCGGTGAGGCGACCGGGTTCTCGCGCCAGGGACGATGCACTCGCGCCGCCACGTGGTGACGCGACGGAGCCGGTACGAGAGGGAGAGTGACCATGGTTTCACCGATGCGGGCGAGGACCTAGAAGCGGACGCTGGTCGCGGGAGGCGGGTTGACCGTCGCGGCGGGTCTGATCGTGCCGTCCAATCGATCGGCCCACGCCGGTGCGTCGGGGGCGTCCCGTCGCTCCTTCCCCATGCTCCAAGGCGGCCTCTCGGGCACCATCACCGTGGGCTACGCCGACGAACTGGGGGCCAAGCCCAAGTACGTCGAACAGGCCAAGGCGACCGTCGAAGAGGCGAACCCTGACGCGACGGTCGAGATCGACCTCCGCCAGGTGGCCGGCGGCGACTACACTACCCAGCTCTTGCTGGCCCTCGACTCCGGCGAGGGGCCGGACGTGATCCACATCGGCGGTGACCGGATCGGCGCCCTGGCCGACGCCGGGTACATCGAGCCGCTCGACGCCTACGTCGCCGAGTGGGCCGACTGGGAGAGCCAGTATCCGGCCCCGGTCAAGGGAGGAGTCACCTACGGCGATAGCGTCTGGGCCATCCCCTACGGCCTCGACACCCGGTTCCTCTACTTCCGCCGCGACATCTTCGAGCAGGTCGGCCTGGGCCGCGACTGGGAACCCGCCAATGTCGCCGGCATCCTGGAGGCCGCCACGGCGGTCAAGGAGGCCGGGCTGGAGGATGTCCTGCCGTATGCCCTCTACGCCGGCACCGCCGGCGAGGGCGGCACCACCGCCCATGGCTTCGCCCCGGTCCTGTTCGCCTACGGCGGCGCGATGCAGGACGAGGCGGGCAAGTGGATCGGCGCCAGCCCGGCGATCGACAAGGCCCTCGCCTACTACGAGGAGGCCTGGCAGACATCGGAACTGGTCCCGGCCGAGATCCTGACCACGGCCCAGCCCTGGAAGCCGATGCGCGAGGGGATGGGCAGCGGCCGGGTGGCCCTGCTCTTCGAGGGCGGCTGGGTCTACGGTGGCTACCAGACCGCCGCCGCCGCGGGCGACATCGAGCTGGACGACATCGGCTACCTCCTCTTCCCGACCGAGGACGGCGGGCCGAGCCTGACCATCGGCGGGCCGGGGACAGTCTGGTACATCAACGCCGCCAGCCAGAACAAGGATTTGGCCTGGGAATTCATCAAGGCCTTCAACACCCCGGAGATCACCGCCGCGCTGAACCTGGAGGACCCGCACCCGGTCGCCCGCACCGACGCGGCGGCGCTGCCGGAGTTCCAGGAGAACGCTTACCTGGTGGCCGCGACCGAATCGCTCGAATCGGCCGTGTTCCTCCCCAACGACGCCCGGCTCAACGACGTCGGCACCGTCGTCCAGTCCGTGACCGGCGCGATCGCCGCCGGAGACGCCACCGCCGCCGAGGCCTCCGCCGATTTCCTGGAAGCGATGCGACGCGAACTGGGCGAGGAGAACGTGGCGACGGTCACCGCGTGACCCACGATCCGATCCCTGGACCGGCTTCGCCAACGACTCCTACCTTC
>JACCVE010000391.1 GCA_013698285.1 Chloroflexia bacterium
CGATCTTGGCCGCGTTGGTGAGGAAACCACGGCGGGAACCCAACCGGGTCCGCTCGACCGCGATCGCGGTCATCAGGCGCTCGCGCACCTCTGGGTTAGTGTTGTCCTGGGTCATTCGTCCCCCCCATAGGATAAGCAGGCACGCCGCCGTGGCGATCACCTAAAATGTGGTCTCGCGGTGCCGCGTTGCCACGTGGACGAAATCGCGGTTCGAGCCATCTCAGTACTCGCCGGGGCCGAGAGCCACCATAGGACGTGTACGCGGGGATTGTTGCAAGGCGCGTGCCATTAATGGGGCAGTGCCCTCGCGGGAGAGACGGGGCGGGAAGGACCGATCACCGGTAGTCGTGCGTGGCGGGGGAGAGGGCGTCCGGGGCGGGAGCGGGGACAGCGTCCGGGGCGCCGGGGTGTTGACCGGCGAGGGCCGCGTCGGCGGCGCGGGACCGGTCCAGCGGCCAGAGGCGCTGGGCGAGCAGGTTTAGGGTGCCGCCCCGGTGCTGGACCTTGCCCTCGATCGTCAGGAAGGGTTCGCCCCGGACCAGGAGCCGCTCCCGGTCGTAGAGGTCGGGGTAGACGATCACGTTGATCAGGCCGTGCTCGTCCTCTAGGAGCAGGAAGGTGATGCCCTTGGCGGTGCCCGGCCGCTGGCGGCAGACGATCAGCCCGGCGATGCGGACGGTCAGCCCGTCGCCCCGGTGGGCGAGGTCGGCCGTGGTCACCAGATCGGCCGGGAGGTGGGACCGGAGCAGGCCGAGGGGATGGTAGCGGGGCGAGAGGCCCAGGGTCTCGTAGTCGGTCGCCATCTGGTCCCAGGCACTCATGGGCGGCAGGTCGACGGTGTCCTGGCCGGTCGGCAGGGCCAGCGACATCTGGCGCCCGGCGATGCGCCCGTCTGCCTTGGGATCATCCGGGGCAAGGCGGGAGGGGACGGGACCGAAGCGGCGGGTGGGGATGAAGAGGCCCAGTTGCCAGAGCGCCTCCCGGCGGCCGAGGCCGAAGCCGTCGCAGGAGCCGACGGCGACCAGGGCCTCGGCGGCGGCGGTGCGGAGGGGGACGCGGCGGACCAGGTCGGCCAGCGAGAGATAGGGGCCGTTCGCGGCCCGCTCGACCTCGATGCGGCCTGCGGCCTCCTCGCCTAGTCCCTCGACGTAGCCGAGGCCGATCCGGACCGCGTTGCCCTCGACCGTACAGCGGGCGGCACTGGCGTTGACGTCCGGGGGCAGGATCCGGATGCCGTGCCGCTTGGCGTCGTTGGTCAGGACGTGGGGCGGGTAGAAGCCCATCGGCTGGTTGTTGAGCAGGGCGGCCATGAACTCGGCCGGGTAGTAGTGCTTGAGCCAGGACGACTGGTAGGCCAGCACGGCGAAGGCGACCGAGTGGCACTTCGGGAAGCCGTAGGTGGCGAAGCCGATCAGCTTCTTGAAGACGGTCCGGGTCGTCTCCGGGTCGACGCCGCGGGCATAGGCCCCGTCCCGGAACTGTTCCCAGAGGCGGATCATCGCCTCGCGGGAGCGCTTGCGGCTCATCGCCCGGCGCAGTTGGTCGGCCTGGCCGGCGGTGAAGCCGGAGAGGGCCATCGCCACCTGGAGGACCTGCTCCTGGTAGAGGATCACGCCCAGGGTCTCGCGGAGGATGGGCTCCAGGCTGGGGTGGTCGTAGTGCGGCCGGGCGTCGAGGCCCCGGCGGGCCCGCTGGCGGAGGTTGACGTAGGGGTTGACGGCACCGCCGATGATCGGGCCGGGCCGGACGATGGCGACCTGGACGGTGAGGTCCTCGATGGTCCGGGGGTGGGTCCGGAGCAGGGTCTGGATCTGGGCCCGGCTCTCGATCTGGAAGGTGCCGATGGTGTCGCCGGCGCAGATCATGTCGTAGACGGCGGCGTCGGTGAAGTCGATCCGGCTGAGGTCGACCGGGGGCTTGCCGGCGGCGGGGATCAGGTCCAGGCACTCCTCGACCAGGGAGAGCATGCCGAGGGCCAGGAAGTCGATCTTGACCAGGCGGGCGTCGTCGCAGGAGTCCTTGTCCCACTGGCAGATGAAGCGGCCGGGCATCGCGGCGGGCTGGATCGGCACGATCCGGTTGAGGGGGGTCGAGGAGACGACCATGCCGCCGGAGTGCTGGGTGACGTGGCGGGGGAAGCCGGCGAGTTGCTCGGCCAGCTCGATCAGGTAGCACCAGGGGGGCGTGTCCTTCCGGGCGGCGTACTCGGGGATGCGGTCCAACTCGGCGGCCAGGTCGCGGGCCGAGCGGGGCTCGCTGAGCTTGGCGATCCGGTCCAGATCGGCGGCGGGCAGGCCGAGGGCCTTGCCGATGTCGCGGACGGCCGAGCGGAGGCGGTAGGTGGAGAAGGCGCAGACCAGGGCGACACGGTCGGCGCCGAAGACCTCGTAGACGCGCTCGATGAGGTGATCGCGGATGTCGCGAGGGAAGTCGATGTCGATGTCGGGGACGGAGGCGATCTCTTCATTGAGGAAGCGGCCGAGGAAGAGGCCGTGGGCGAGGGGATCGACGGGGGAGAGGCCGATCAGGTAGCAGACGATCGAGCTGACGGAGGAACCGCGGCCCCGGCCGGGGGGCAGGTTGCCGGCGTCGCGGGGGGTGCCGGTGCCCCGGATGCCGGTGGCGACCGAGCGGGCCAGTTCCAGCAGGTCGCGGTAGAGCAGGAAGAACCCGGCCAGGCCGTGGCGGCCGATCAGGGCCAGTTCCTCCTCCAGCCGGTCCACCGCCGCGGCCCGCG
>JACCVE010000412.1 GCA_013698285.1 Chloroflexia bacterium
CTCGAAAGGTGTTACGCCACCACCGGCGCCTCGGTGAAGGCGCTCAGGAAGGTCAGGCTGCCAGCCGACTCGTCGATGACCACCGTCTCGCCGTCGTGGAGGCGGCCGGACAGCAGCTTGGTCGCCAGCGGGTCGAGGACCTCCTTCTGGATCAGCCGCTTCAGCGGCCGGGCCCCGAACACCGGATCGTAGCCCCGCGCCGCGAGCCAGGCTCTCGCCCCCGGGGTGACCCTGATCTCGATCTGGCGGTCCGCCAGGCGCTTCGAGACCTGCGCGAGCTGGATCGTCACGATCTCCTCGATCTCCTCCCGCCGCAGCGACGTGAAGATGATCGTCTCGTCGATCCGGTTCAGGAACTCTGGCCGGAAGTTGGCCCGCAGCGCCTCCATCACCTGGTGCCGCATCTCCGTTTCCCGGTCGGTCCCCAGCGAGGTGATGTAGGTCGAGCCCAAGTTGCTGGTCATGATGATGACCGTGTTGCGGAAGTCGACCGTCCTGCCCTGGCCGTCGGTCAGGCGCCCGTCGTCCAGGATCTGGAGCAGGACGTTGAAGACGTCCGGGTGAGCCTTCTCGATCTCGTCGAACAGGACCACGCTGTACGGGCGGCGGCGGACCGACTCGGTCAGTTGGCCGCCCTGGTCGTAGCCGACGTAGCCCGGGGGTGCCCCGATCAAGCGGCTGACGGCATGCCTCTCCATGTACTCCGACATGTCGATCCGGACCATCGCCTCGTCGCTATCGAAGAGGAACCCGGCCACGGCCCGGGCCAGCTCGGTCTTGCCGACCCCGGTCGGGCCGAGGAAGATGAAGCTACCCAACGGCCGGTTCGGATCCGACAGCCCAGCGCGCGACCGGCGGACGGCGGACGAGACCGCCGCGATCGCCTCGCTTTGGCCAACCACCCGCAGGTGCAGGCGGTCCTCCATCCGCAGCAGCTTCTCGACCTCGCCCTCTAGCAGGCGGCTGACGGGGATGCCGGTCCACCGGCCGACCACCTCGGCGATGTCGTCGGCGTCGACCTCCTCCTTCAGCAGCTTGCCCTGCTCTTGGAGTTGGGCCAGCTTGCGCTCCCCGTCACGGACAGCGCCTTCCAGCTCGACCAGGCGACCATATTGCAACTCGGCCGCCCGATTGTAATCGTAGGCCCGCTGCGCCTGCTCGATCTCGACCCGCGTCTGATCGATCTCCTGGCGCAGCTCGGAGACCGAGCTGATCGCGTCCCGCTCCTGGTCCCAGCGGGACCGCAGCGCGTCGCGCTCTTCCTTCAGGTTTGCCAGCTCCTTCTCGAGCGTGCCGAGCCGGTCCGCCGAGGCGGTGTCCTTCTCCAACCCGAGGGCCTGCCGCTCGATCTCGAGCTGCATGATCCGCCGCTCGACCTCGTCCAGCTCGACCGGCATCGAGGTGATCTCCATCCGAAGCTTGGCCGCCGCCTCATCGACCAGGTCGATCGCCTTGTCCGGCAAGAACCGGTCGGCGATGTAGCGGTGCGACAGCACGGCCGCCGAGACGAGCGCCGAATCGAGGATCTTGACCTTGTGATGCGCTTCGTACCGCTCCCGTAGGCCGCGCAGGATCGAGATCGTGTCCTCGACCGTCGGCTCCCCGACCATCACCGGCTGGAACCGCCGCTCCAGGGCGGTGTCCTTCTCGATGTACTTGCGGTACTCATTCAGGGTGGTCGCGCCGATGGCGTGCAGTTCGCCCCGGGCCAGCATCGGCTTCAGCATGTTCGAGGCGTCCATCGACCCCTCGGCGGCGCCCGCCCCGACCACCGTGTGCAGCTCGTCGATGAAGAGGACGATCCGCCCGTCCGACTCCTTCACCTCCCGCAGGACGGCCTTCAGCCGCTCCTCGAACTCACCACGGAACTTAGCGCCCGCCACCAGCGCACCCAGGTCCAGTGCCACGATCTGGCGATCTTGGAGTCCCTCCGGCACGTCACCCCGGACGATCCGCTGCGCCAGCCCCTCAGCGATCGCCGTCTTGCCGACGCCCGGCTCGCCGATCAGGACCGGGTTGTTCTTGGTCCGCCGCGACAGCACCTGGATCACCCGCCGGATCTCCTCGTCCCGGCCGATCACCGGGTCGAGCTTACCGTCCCGGGCGTAGGCGGTCAGGTCCTGGCCATACTTCTCCAGGGCCTCGTAGGTCCCCTCTGGGTTGGCCGTGGTGATCCGCTGGTTGCCCCGGATCTCCCGCAGCGCCTCGTGGACCCGC
>JACCVE010000416.1 GCA_013698285.1 Chloroflexia bacterium
CCCGCCACGGCGAGGCCGTCTGCCGCGAGGCCGAGCGGGCCGCCCTGGTCGAGGCCCTCCGGGGAGAGCGGGTCGTCATCGCCACCGGCGGCGGAGCCCCCTGCGACGATGCCGCCTGGTCCGGCGACCTGCTGGGGCGTCCGGGCACCCTGACCGTCGCGCTCGACGCCGGCCCGGCCGTCCTCCTCGACCGCCTCCGCGCCCAGGCCGGGAGCGAGGGCGACGCGGCCGGACGGCCGATGCTGGCCGGCGACGACCCCCTGGCCCGGATCATCGCCCTGAAGGCCGCCCGCCAACCCTGGTACGACCGTGCCGCCCTGACCCTGGTCGTGGATCGGGTCACCGTCGACGAGGTCGCCGCCGAGGTGGTCCGGATCGTCTCCGGCGAGCCCTGGACGGTGAAGGTGGCCGCGCCCTCGGGGAGCAGCGAGGTCGTGATCGGGTCCGGCGTCACGACGACCGTCGGGGCTAGGGTTCGAGCGGCATTCCCCGCCGCCCATCGCTCCTGGGTCATCACCGACGCCGGTGTCGCCCCCCACGCCCTGGCCCCCGTCGAGGCCAGCCTCGCCGGCGCCGGGCTCGCGGTCGGCAGCCGGGTCGTCGCGGCGGGGGAGGGGAGCAAGAGCCTGGCCGGGGCCTCCGACATCTACGATTGGCTGCTCGGCAACCGGGTCGAGCGCAGCGACGTCGTCGTCGCCCTCGGCGGCGGGGTCGTCGGCGACCTTGCCGGGTTCGTCGCCGCCACGACCCTGCGCGGCCTGGGTCTGGTCCAGGTCCCGACCAGCCTGCTGGCGATGGTCGATAGCTCCGTCGGCGGCAAGACCGGCGTCAACCACCCCGCCGGCAAGAACCTGATCGGTGCCTTCAACCAGCCCGGCCTGGTCGTCATCGATCCCGCCCTGCTCGCCACCATGCCCCCCCGCCAGCGCCGTTCCGGCTGGGCCGAGATCGTCAAGCACGCCGTCATCCAACCCTCCACCCCGGGGGGAGAGCGGGCCGACCTCGCCCGGGTCCTGACCCGCAACCTCACCGCCCTCGCCACCGGCACCGAGCCCGCCCTGGGCTACGTCATCGCCCGCAACGTCGCCCTCAAGGCGGCCGTCGTCGAGGCCGACGAGCGGGAGGCGGGCCTGCGGGCCTTCCTCAACTTCGGCCATACCATCGGCCACGCCATCGAGGCCGCTGGCTACACCCTGCTCCACGGCGAGGCCGTCGCCGTCGGCACCCGCGCCGCCGCCCGCCTCGGCCACCGGCTCGGCACCTGCGACGCCGCCACCGTCGCCACCATCGACCACCTCCTCGACGCCTTCGACCTCCCCCGGACGGCCGAAGCCGACCTCGACCGCGTCCACCATCTGATCGGCAGCGACAAGAAGCGCGCCGCCGGCCAGCAGTCCTGGGTCCTCCCCCTCACCGAGGGCGGCGTGGTCATCCGCCGCGATGTCCCCGAGACGGATGTCCGCGCGGTCATTGCCGAGGTAGTGACCCCCGCCGGGTAATACGGAACCAGGACACAGCGTCAATGTTCGATGCCCATCCTACGTGAGGACTTCGTGTCCTCCCAGGCCCCGGTGGTGCGGCGATCTGGCGATCGCCGGTGTCCCTATGGTTGTGGTTGAGTGATCATTCGGATTCCGAACAGGGCCCTCGGACGGGTAAGGCCCTCGGATCGGCCGCCCCCGCGTTGTCCCGCTGGATCGTCCCGTTCCCCGTCTTGGCGGCACGGTCCCGATCGTCCCTCATTGACTCTGGAGGTCACCTACGATGACGGACACGTCCGATATGGATTGGCTCGCCTCCACGGTCGATGTTGAAGAAGCCGTCTCCCTCACCGCCCATCTCGTCGCCCATCCCAGCTATTCGGGGGACGAGTCCGCGGTCCAGCGAGCGATCGCCGGGTGGTTCACGAGTCATGACATCCCCGTGGAGATCCAGCCGGTCGATGGCGACCGCGCCAACGTGCTGGCGCGCGTCGATCGCGGCCCGGGTCCGACGTTGCTCCTGACCGGGCACGCCGACACCGTGCCCGCGGTCGAGGGGTGGAGTTCCGACCCGTGGACCGCCCGGCGCGAGGGTGACCGGCTCTACGGACTGGGCGCCTGCGACATGAAGGCCGGTCTCGCCGCCGCGATGCTGGCGACCCGCGACCTCGCTCGCCGGTCGGACTGGCGCGGCACCGTCCTCTTTGCCTCGGTGGTCGATGAGGAGGCGTACTCCCTCGGTGCCCGGGCCCTCATCGCGGCCGGGCTGCGCGCGGACGCCTGCGTCGTCACCGAGTCCGCCTGGCGCCCCTGCCTCGGCGCGGTCGGCAAGGTCCTGGTGCGCGTCGACGTGGAGGGCAAGGCCGCCCACGCCTCCTGGCCGGATGACGGGGTGAACGCGGCGGTCGAGGCCGCCCGCTTCGTCGCCGGACTGGACGCCCTACCCGTCGGCCGCCACCCCCGGATGGTGGCGAGTCGCTGCGTCCTCTCCGTCCGGGCCGGCGAGGATCGCTACGCGATGACCGTACCGGAGCATGCTCGGGTCGTGGTAAGCCGCATGATCGTCCCCGGCGAGGTCGGGGAAGGCATCGTGGCGGAGTTGCGGGACCACGCCGCCTCCCTCCGATCCCCCGCCCACTTCTCGTTCACGCTCGACCCGCCCTACTACCCCCCGTGGGAGACATCTCCCGACCACCCGTTCGTGACCGAGTTCGCCCGCGCCTACCGAGCCGAGACGGGCGACGCCCCCACCTGGGCCTACACCGGCTTCGGAGACGCCAACCTGTTCGCCGGCGAGTTGAACATCCCGACGGTCCACTTCGGCCCCCACGGCGCGAACTTCCACCGCCCCGACGAGTGGGTCGACCTGACGACCATCGGCGCCACCGTCCGGGTCCTGCTCCGCCTGGCCCGCGAGCTGCTGGCTCCGGTGCCCGGCTCAGGGTAGGCGCGGCACCCGGAGAACACCATAGTGTCCGGGTAACCCTGGAGCCAAGGCCAGAGCCCGCTGGTTGGGCAAGGGTTGGTTTGGTAGGCACCCGTCCGGGGTAGGGAAGGACCTCGTGTCCTTCCGAAACGACGTAGGGCATCGTCGCGCTTGGACCCGGTCCGAAGATTGCCGGAGTTCATCCTCGTTCCCACCGCCTGTCGCCTGTCGCCTTCCGTCTCCCGACTCATTTTGCCCCCCGCCCGACCGCGTGCTATGCTGACCGGCGAGTGAGTGGGTCGAGCCGTGCGGCTTCCCGTGGTGGATGCCGGACGGCACTCGTGTGTCCGGGGCCCACTCAGCACCGGGTGGAGGGGCCAACGGGCGTGAGAGACGACGGCGACCACGGTTTGGGCCGCGACGGGGTGATCGTCAGCGCCTCGATCGCCCTCGACATCATCATGTCGTTCGGGGGCTCCTTCCAGGAGCACATCCTCCCCGAGAAGGTCCACGTCCTCTCGGTCAGCTTCCTCCTCGATGGCCTCCGTCGCCATCGGGGCGGCGTCGGCGGCAACATCGCCTACTCCCTGGCCCTCCTCGGCGAGCGGCCGGTCCTGGTCGGCGGCGTCGGGTCCGACTTCGCGGAGTATCGCCAGGTCTTCGACGATCTCGGCGTGGACATGCGGATGGTCCAGGAGGACCCTGCCGTCCTGACCGCCTCGGCCTTCATGATGGCCGATCTCTCCGGCAACCAGATCGCCTCCTTCTATCCCGGGCCTTCCGGCATCGTCCTGGATGCCCCCGTGCGGGAGGCCGCCCGCTCCTCCCGCTACGGCATCGTCGGCGCCACCTCCCCGGATGTCATGCGCCGGCACGCCGCCGAGATCGCCGCCGGCGGCACCCGCCTCTTCTACGACCCCTCTCAGCAGATCGTCGTCATGCCGCCGGAGGACATCCTGGCCGGGATCGAACCCGCCTGGGGCGTCGTCCTCAATGACTACGAATTGGGCATGCTCGAGCGCAAGACCGGCCTCGGGCTCGATGCGCTGCGGGAGCGCGTCCCGCTCGTCGGGGTCACCTTCGGCAGCGAAGGGTCCGAGCTGCACCATGGCGGTGAGACGGTCCGCATCCCCATCGCCGCCTCTGACGAGGTGGTCGACCCGACCGGCGGCGGAGACGCCTACCGCTCCGGTCTGCTCAAAGGCCTGCTGCTCGGGCTGGACCTCCCCGTCGCCGGCCGGATCGCCGCCCTCGCCGCGACCTATGCCATCGAGCGCCATGGCCCCCAGGAACACGCCTATACGGCGGACGCATTCGTTGCCCGCTTCGACGGGGCGTTCCCCGACATGGTCGGCGCCGTCCACCCCGCGATGTTCGCCACCCCCGTCGCGACGGGTTCCCTGGCCGGTGGGGAACTGGCGGCGCCGGTCTGACGCGCCGCCGCCGAGACGAGATGACGCGATGACGCCGGGTCGAACCGTGACCTGGCACGACGGACGGCCAGACGGCCGCCGATGACGTGACGGGCGGCCCGATCGCCGCCCATGAAAGGACGAGGACCCGTGGTCTCCACCTCACCGCTGCGCTTCGACATCAAGGATCCCTCCCTGGCCGCCGACGGCCGCCGCCGGATCGACTGGGCCGCCCGCGAGATGCCGGTCCTGGCCCAGATCAAGGAGCGGTTCGCCGCCGAGAAGCCCCTCCAGGGCATTCGCATGCTCTGCTGCGCCCACATCACCACCGAGACCGCCAATCTGGCCCTGACCTTCCAGGCCGCCGGGGCCGACGCCGTCCTCTGCGCCAGCAACCCCCTCTCGACCCAGGACGACGTCGCCGCCGCCCTGGTCGAGGAGGGCATCGCCGTCTTCGCGATCAAGGGCGAGGACGGCGAGACCTACAACCGCCACATTCAGAGCGCCCTCGAGCACCGCCCCCAGCTCCTCCTCGACGACGGTGCCGACGTCGTCACCGAGCTGCACCGCAATCGCCGCGAACTCCTGCCGGACGTGATCGGCGCCACCGAGGAGACCACCACCGGCGTGATCCGGGAGCGGGCGATGGAGCAGGAGGGCGTCCTGGCCTTCCCGATCGTCGCCGTCAACGCCGCCGACACCAAGCACTTCTTCGACAACCGCTACGGCACCGGCCAGAGCACCCTCGACGGCATCCTCCGCGCCACCAACATCCTCCTCGCCGGCAAGGCGATCGTCGTCGCCGGCTACGGCTGGTGTGGCAAGGGCATCGCCACCCGCGCCAAGGGGATGGGCGCCCACGTCATCGTCACCGAGGTCGACCCGGTCCGGGCCCTGGAGGCGGCGATGGACGGCTTCCAGGTCATGACCATGGAGCGCGCCGCCGAGCAGGGCGACATCTTCATCACCGCCACCGGCAACATCAACGTCGTCGACAAGCACCACCTAGAGGCGATGCGCGACGGCGCCATCGTCGCCAACTCCGGCCACTTCAACTCCGAGATCAACGTCGCGGCGATGGAGGAGATGAGCGGCGAGGGCCGCCGCACCCTCCGCCCCTTCGTCGAGGAGTTCGTCCTCTCCGAGGGCAAGAGCGTGATCCTGCTCGGCGAGGGCCGCCTGATCAACCTGGCCGCCGCCGAGGGCCACCCGGCCAGCGTGATGGACATGAGCTTCGCCAACCAGGCCCTCGCCGCCGAGTATCTGGTCAAGCACGGCTCGACCCTGGAGAACCGCGTCTACGCCGTGCCGCGCGACATCGATCACGAGATCGCCCGTCTCAAGCTGGAGGCGATGCGGATCACGATCGACACCCTCTCCGCCGAGCAGACCCACTACCTCAATTCCTGGGACACCGGCGCCTGACGACGAGGTGGGGCGCACCGTCCGTCACCGGGATCACACCCCGGCGACGACGGGCCCCGGCGACGATGCGGCCCGCGTGAACAGCGGGCCCCGATGAGATGGTCACCATGAGAGGGTCACGCCGATGAGTTCCATGCCCCGCACCAATGGCCGTGCCAATTCGACCTTCGGGTCGGCCGAGCAGGCCTTCTTCACTTCCGAGTCGGTCACCGAGGGCCACCCCGACAAGGTCTGCGACCAGATCTCGGACGCCGTCCTCGACGCTGTCCTGACCGACGACCCGGACGCCCACGTCGCCTGCGAGGCGGCCGCGACCACGGGCCTGATCATGGTCTTCGGCGAGATTTCGACCTCGACCTACGTCGATATCCCGACCGTGGTCCGCGACGTGGTCCGCGACATCGGCTACGTCCACTCCGACGACGGCTTCGACGCCCACACCTGCGGCGTGATGGTCTCCATCAAGGAGCAGAGCCGCGAGATCGCCGCCGGCGTCGGGGAGGCGCTGGAGGCCCGCGGCGACGAGTCGGGCGGCGACGAGAGCCGGGACCCCTACGACCTGACCGGCGCCGGCGACCAGGGCATGATGATCGGCTTCGCCTGCGACGAGACTCCCGAGCTGATGCCGCTGCCCATCTCGCTCTCCCACCGCATCAGCCGCCGCCTGGCCGAGGCCCGCAAGTCCGGCGAGATCAGCTACCTCCGCCCGGACGGCAAGAGCCAGGTCACCGTCGAGTACCGCAACGGCCAGCCCCACCGCGTCGACGCCGTCGTCGTCTCCACCCAGCACGCCGACACCGTCTCCAACGACCGCATTCGCGACGACATCACGAGCCTGGTCATCAAGGATGTCGTCCCGGCCGAGCTGCTCGACGCCGGCACCCACTACTGGGTCAACCCCAGCGGCCGCTTCGTCCTCGGTGGCCCGGCCGCCGACGCCGGTCTCACCGGCCGCAAGATCATCGTCGACACCTACGGCGGCATGGCCCGCCACGGGGGCGGCGCCTTCAGCGGCAAGGACGCCACCAAGGTCGACCGCTCGGCCGCCTACGCCGCCCGCTACGTCGCCAAGAACGTCGTCGCCGCCGGTCTGGCCTCCCGCTTCGAGATCCAGATCTCCTACGCCATCGGCAAGGCCCACCCCGTCTCGATCTTCGTCGAGACCTTCGGTACGGGCCGCGTCCCCGACGAGGTCATCGAGCGCCTGGTCCGCGAGCATTTCGACCTGCGCCCCGGCGCCATCATCGACGCCCTGGACCTCCGCCGCCCGATCTACCGCCAGACCGCCGCCTACGGCCACTTCGGCCGCACCGACCTCGACCTCACCTGGGAAGCCACCGACAAGGCCCAGATGCTCGCCGAAGCCGCCGGCGTCCCCCTCGCCCAACCCGTCGCCCTGGCAACGTAGGCCCGCCGCCTCACGCGAAACGCACGAACGGGGCGCACCGTCATTCGGTACGCCCCGTCCTCATGTTCCCAACATCCTCTGTCGCGGTCGTCACCACATTCTGTAGGGGCGCTCCTCGCTGCGCCCTTCCATAGTATGCCCATTCCATGATCTACAGGCGTTACCATGACTGGTCGCAGCGAGCGGTACCCTCACGAGCCATCCACTCCTATCCAACGGTCCCGGCTACCGCCGTCGCCGCGTCGGGTCCGAGCGGACCGGCACAGGCACCAGGATCGGCTGGCGGGTCGGCCAGCCGACTTTGCCCGGCAGCGCCGTCACGACATCGATCAGGCGCCGCAGGCGCGGGAACGCGTTCCGCATGGGATTCACTGCTCCTTGACCGTTCGCGATGTTCCGCCCGCACGCGGCGACGACCCGCGCACCGGCGGCGAGTGGAGGGGCGAAAGTGCCGACGGTGAGCCAGCCTGCTAGCACCCGTCTCACGGCACTGTACCAGTCCACACTATCCCTCCGCACCCCGCCCCCGGGCGATCCCCCATCGGTCGCGAGCCGGGCCGGGACTCCCGCACCTCGGCCAGTCCCAAGCCAGCGTCCCGTTCGGGTCACCGCGCCGTTCCGGTCAGCGCCATTCGGGCGGGCCTGGTTCATGATCCGCGCGCCCTGGCAGCGTCACCACTCCAGAGGCGATGCCCCCGACCCCAACTGGTGTCGCCGCCCCGGCTCGGACCGTGACCCCCGCCGCCGTCAGCGTCACCATCCGCCCCGCCAGTGCCGCGTGCGCCGCGTCCTCTCCGGCCAAGGTCCCGACCGGCATCGTCAGCTCGTGCA
>JACCVE010000445.1 GCA_013698285.1 Chloroflexia bacterium
GCCCGGGTCAGACCCGGGCCGTGGACGTGGCCACGGCGAGAGGGTCCCACGCGCTGACCACGGCGGCCCGGTCAGGGCGGGGCCACGGGGGTGGCCACGCGGCCGTGGCGGCGCTATCTTGATCGGACACGCGGGACCGCTCATCGATGAGGAAGGGGAAGGCGCCGGTGCCGGGGCGGGTAGCCGCGACGGGTCGCGACGATTGGGAACATGAGGGCAACGCCCTGATGCGCGGCATCTTCGGTGCCTTCCTCATCGGCATCCCCCTCATCTATACCATGGAGACGTGGCAGATCGGCCGCACCATCTCCATGCCCCACGCCCTCGTCTTCCTCGCCGTCAGCTATGCCATCAATCTCGCCTTCGTCGTCTACGCGGGTTTCCGGGCCGACGAGGAGGATGCCCCGACCCGGCGCCCGTACGGCGACGCCCTCGAGACGACCGCGATCGCCGCCGTCGCCGCCACGCTGACCCTGGCCACGCTCGCCCAACTGGGATCGGGCCTGTCGGCCCACCTGCTGGTCGGCAAGGTGGCCGTGCTGTGCCTCCCCCTGGGCATCGGGGCCTCGATCGCCAACCAGCTCCTCCACTCCGGTGCGCGGCCCACCGGCGGGGACAGTGGGCCGGATGGGCCGGACCCGGGGATCGAAGCGCGCGTCCCCTCGGCCGGGCGAGCCCTCGCCGGTGACGCCGGGGCCGCCTTCGCCGGCGCCCTCTTCTTGTCCCTCAACATCGCCCCGACCGAGGAGGTCGAACTGTTGGCGACCGAGCTGCCGACCCTGATGCTGCCGGTGGTCCTGGTCGTCAGCCTGGCCCTCACCTATGGCATCGTCTTCACGGCCGAGTTCCCCGGTCAGGACGCGAGACTCCGCGCCTCCGGCCCCCTCCAACGTCCCTTGACGGAGACGGTCATTGCCTACCTGATCGCCCTGCTGACCGGGGCCGGGCTGCTCTGGCTCTTCGGCCGGATCACGCCAGATACCCCCTGGCATGTTGCCTACTCTGAGGTCATCGTCCTTGGCCTGCCCGCCTCGATCGGGGCCGCGGCCGGACGGCTCGCCCTGTGACCGCCCAAGGCTCGCCCACGCCAGGAGACGAGGACGACCCACGCCGCACGACGGAGGGTGAGGACGGCCAGGGGCGCGGGTCGCGGTCCCACGCCCCGCGCAACGCCGCCGAGTGGGCCACCCTAGCGATCAGCGCGGCGATCATCGCCCTGCTGGTCGGCGTCGCCGTGTTCGAACACCTGACCCACGATTCCCCGGCCGGCACCCGGGTCGAGGTCGTCTTGGCCCTCGACGAGGTCTATGAGGTCGAGGGGCGCTTCTTCATCCCGTTCACCGCCACCAACCGGGGCGCCACCCCGGCCGAGGACGTCGTCGTCACCGTCACCGTCCGGGCGCCCGGCCCGGAAGGGGCCGTGCTGGAGGAAGGGACGGCCGACCTCGCCTACCTCGCCAACAGCGGCGAGCGCACCGGACAGTTCGCCACGGACTACGACCCCGCCACCTACCCGGTCGAGGCGTCCGTCTCCAGCTTCCAGACGCCGTGAGGGGCACGATCCCGGGCGGCCGCACCGCCGCACCATCGCATCGCCGAACGATCGCTCCGCCACACCGCAACCACCCGTGACCCGATCAGCGCACCAGATTCCCGGCCGCGCGGCCAATCTGGCCGATCGCCGCGTCGGCGGCGTGGGAGTCCTGTACCCCCTCGGTGAGGACGACGACCGCGACGGTGCCGCCCGGTCCGTCGAGCAGGGCCGCGTCGTGGGCGATGCCCGGCAACGAGCCGGATTTGCCGCCGAAGCCGACGCCCGGCGGCAGGTCCCGCCCGAGCCGGTCCCGGTGCTGCTGGCGGGTCATCATGCCCCGCATCCAGGCGCAGGTCGCCGGGGAGGCTGCCCGGTCCGTCGCGATCAGGGTCAGCAGGTCGGCCAGCCCGTTCGCGGTGACGGTGTTCTCCCCCTCGTCCGGCTGGGGGAGGCGGCCCAGGAACGGCCGGCCGAGGTGGATGCTCGTCAGCCCCAGGTCGTCGAGGTGTTCGTTCACGGCCGGCAGCCCGACCAGCCGGATCAGGGCATTCGAGGCGGTATTGTCCGAGATCGCGATCATCAAGTAGGCCAGGTCGGCCACGGCCAGGGCGAGGTCCGGCGACATCTCCGCCAGCACCCCGCTGCCCCCGACCCGGTCCGCCGGGTGGGGGGGACGGGATTGGTCGAGCACGACCCGGCCAGCGTCGATCTCCCGGCCGAGGGCGGCCAGGATCGCCACCTTGACCGTGCTGGCGGCTGGGAACG
>JACCVE010000467.1 GCA_013698285.1 Chloroflexia bacterium
TCATCGCGGGCGCGTCCCTCTCGCTCGGGGCGCTCGGCTGGGCGCTGGCCGTGCTCTCGGGCGGGGCGATCGTCACCTCGCTGGTGGGAGGGGTGATCGGGGACCGCCTCGACCGGCGGACGATGCTCCTGCTCGGCACCGGTGGCAGCGGGGCATTCTTCGTGGCTATGCCTCCGGTGATCGGGTCCGCGTTCCCCCTCGCCGTGTTCTTCTTTCTCGGGGGACTGGCCTGGGGATGGTACGACCTCGCGGTGAGCACCCTCGGCGGTGATTTCGAGCGGCATCACCGTGAGACGGCGATGATCGGGTTCCACGCCCGGTTCAGCCTGGGCGCAGCGGCGGGGGCGATCGGGGCCGGCCTGGCGCTGACCACCGGGGCGACGGCCGGGGCCACCTTCGTCGCCGTCGGCATCGCCCTCCTGGGCCTGTCGCTCGCCCTGGCGCGGTCACCGTTGCCCCCGACGGCCGGGATCAGCGCCTCGGGCGACATATCCTGGATGCTTGACCCACCATCGTTGCCCGATGAGAGGGGTGTGATGTCGGGAGGCGATCAGCCGGGTCCGGCATCGGGCGTCCGGGCGGGGTCCGCCCTGCCCACCCTCGGTGCCGGTCGGTTCGGCCGGCTGATGCCGTGGCGCACGGCGGGACCGGTGAGCGGCCTGTTCGTCGCGGCCACGATCGTGCCGCTGGCATTCTTGCCAGACGCGGCCCTGGAGGGGTACATCTCCTACTATGTCCGCTCGGTCCTGGGCTCCGGCCCGCTGCTGGCGGCGACCGCGATCGCCGCGTTTCACCTCGCGGTGGCCACCGGTCGCCTGGGCGGCGGCAAATCGCTGCTGCGCCACGGCGAGCGGCGGGTGCTGATCGGTTCGGGTCTCGGGGCGGCGGCGGGGTTGGGACTGGTGATCGCGACCGGGTCGCCCGCCGTCGCGGCGGTCGGACTGCTGGTGATGGGGTTCGCGTTGGCGCCGATCGCACCCATCGTCTTCTCGATGGCCGCCCGTTCCGCACCCGGCCGGGAAGCGCGGGCGGTGGCCCGCGTCTCGGCCTGCCTGACGGCCGTCTTCCTGGTCGGCCCGGTGGTGATCGGCACGCTGGCCGACGCCACCTCGACCCGGGTCGCCTGGCTCCTGCCGCTGGCGGGCCTGCTGGCCCTGGCGGCGGTGAGTACCCGCATCCCGGCGGCCGTGCTGCTCCCCCGGGGAGGTCAGAGTCCGGATGGGGAACCGGCGGCAGATGTCCCGGGAGGAGGTGACGACCCCCGATGAGGACGAACCGGCGGGTCACCACACGCGCGGCGGGCGAGAGACCGTTTTCCTGCCCCGACGATGACGATGCGGGCGCGTTTCCCGGGGTCGGACCGCGCCCCGTGGGCGATGGTGGCGAACGCCGGTCATGAACGGGGAAGCCCATGATCAGACGATCGGAGACGGCCGGATGACGCCAACGGACGATAGCGATGGGACACACGAGATGACCATGGGCAGCGCACCTGACGGCCGGGACCTCGCCGGGCGGGTCGCGATCGTGACCGGCGCGAGTAGGCGGCGGGGGATCGGGGCGGCGATCTGCCGGGCCCTGGCGGCGCGGGGCTCCGATGTCGCCTTTACCCACTGGGTCGCGGCGGACGCCTGGGACGTTGACCCCGACGGGCCCGCCGCCCTGGAGGCCGAACTGACGGCGATCGGGGTCCGCGTCGCCGCGGTCGAGGTCGATCTCTCGGCCCCGGAAGCCGCCGCGAAGGTGCTGGACCAGGTCGAGGCGCGCCTCGGGCCACCGTCGATCCTGATCAACAATGCCGCCCACTCGACGCGGGATGGCTTCCAGCTCCTGGACGCGGCGACCCTCGACGCCCACTACGCGGTCAACGTCCGCACGGCGGCCCTACTTAGCGTGGGATTCGCCCGGCGCCACGCCGCGCGGGATGCCGCGGCCAGGCTGCCCGGGCGGATCGTCAATCTCACCTCGGGCCAGGGCCTGGGGGCGATGCCGGGGGAACTGGCCTACATCATGACCAAGGGAGCGATGGAAGCCTTCACCGTGACGCTGGCCGCCGAGGTGGCTCCCCTTGGGATCACCGTCAACGCCGTCGATCCCGGGGCCACCGACACCGGCTGGATGACGCCGGAGTTCCAAGCCAAACTCGTGGCCGGGGCCCCGATGGGTCGCGTCGGCCAGCCGGAGGACGCCGCCCGTCTGGTCGCCTTCCTGGTCTCCGACGACGCCGGCTGGGTCACTGGGCAGGTGATCCACTCCCGGGGCGGCTACTGACCGGGGCACGGTCGCCGGTCCGATGGGTGGCCATCGTAGGAACGGCCCATCCCGGCCGAGTGAGGGATACGGATGCTCGATGTCCAGGCGGAGACGACCCAGACGAGGTGCCCCGTGAGGAAGCGGTCATGACCGCGTTCATCCCGGGATTGGACCTCGCGGAGACCTTGTACCGCGACGCGGTCGCGCCGGTCCTGGCGCGGGAGTATCCGGACCTGGCCCATTCGGCGGCCCTGCTCGGCACGGGGTCCGACGTGCTGGGGTTCGACACGCCGCGCTCGACCGACCATGGCTGGGGGCCGCGCCTCCAGGTCTTCGTCGGGGAGGACCACGCCGGCCTGGCCGGGTCGATCGAGGCGACGCTGCGGGCCACCCTGCCGCATCAGATCGCCGGGGTCTCGACCCACTACGTACCGACCGATGAGGCGGGCGTTTCCCGGTTGGGGCCCGTCCCGGCCGGGGAGACCGGGGTGAACCACGGCGTCGCCGTGGTCACGGTCTCGCGGTTCGTCGCGGGGTACCTCGGCTGCCCCGCCGGCCGGGCGTTGGGCGTCGTGGACTGGCTCTGCTGCACCGACCCGGGTCTGCTCGCCGTCACCGCCGGGCGGGTGTTCCACGATGGCCTCGGCACCCTTGGGCCGCTCCGCGAGCGGCTCGCGTGGTATCCAGACCCCGTCTGGCGTCACCTGCTCGCGGCGCAATGGCAACGCATCTCCCAGCACGAGGCCTTCGTCGGCCGGGCCGGTGAGGTGGGCGACGAGCGTGGCTCGGCGGTCGTCGCGGCGGCCCTGGTCCGGGACGCGATGCGACTCTGCTTCCTGATGGAGAGGACCTACGCCCCCTATGAAAAATGGTTCGGCAGCGCCTTCGCCCGGCTCGACGCTGACCCGACCGTCGGCCACCTCCTCGATGACGTCCTCGCGGCCAGGACCTGGGACATGCGGGACGCCGCCCTGGGCCGGGCCTACCAGCGGCTGGCGACGATGCACAACGCCCTGGCGATCACGGAGCCGCTGTCGGCCGGGGCCAGGCCCTATTGGGACCGTCCCTACCGCGTGATCCACGCCGAGCGCTTCGTCGCCGCGATCCGCGCCACGATCACCGACCCGGACACCCTGGCCCTGCCGCCCGGCCTCGGCAGCCTGGACCAGATCGTCGATTCCGTCGATCTCCTGACCCATCCCAGGCGCCGGGCGATGTGCGCCCTCCTCTACGCGCCCGGTGCCTGAGGGCGCCGGCCACGGCTGACCGGCGTGCTCACGCCGCCCGCACCGATCCGGCAGGGGGGTCATGCTAGACTCCGCCGGTTCTCGGGCAGCCCGGGCGTGGGCGGTCGGCACGACGCGGTCGGAGATCGCGATGAGGGGGACGACGAATGGCGGTGAACGTCGATGGTGAGACGCCGGTGACCATGGCGATGGTCTTCCCGGGGCAGGGGAGCCAGTTCGCCGGCATGGGGCGGGAGATCATGGCCGCCTCGGGCGCGGCCCGGGCCATCTTTGCCGAGGCGGACGACATCCTTGGCATCGCCCTGACCCGGCTCTGCCACGATGGCCCCGCCAAGGAACTCGAAGACACCTACAACGCCCAACCGGCCATCCTGACCGTCGGGGTGGCGACCTTGGCGGCCATCCGCGAGCGGGCCGCCGAGGCGGGCCGGACGATCGAGCCCGCCGTGGTCGCCGGCCACTCGCTGGGCGAGTTCACGGCCCTGGTCGCCAGCGACGCGTTCGATTTCGCCGATGCCCTGCGCTTGGTGCGGGAGCGGGGCCGCCTGATGCGGGAGGCCGGAGAGCTCAGCCCGGGCGGCATGGCCGCCGTGATCGGCCTGGACGACGAGGCCCTGGCAGCCGTCTGCGCCGGGGCCGCCAGCGAGGGGCTCGTCGCGATCGCCAATGCCAACTGCCCCGGCCAGACGGTGATCTCGGGCGAAGTGCCCGCCCTGCTGCGGGCGATGGACCTGGCCAAGGCGGCCGGGGCCAAGCGGGTCGCCCGCCTGGCGGTCTCAATCGCCTCCCATTCTCCGCTGATGGCCGAGGCCTCGGCCGCGCTGGGCGAGGCCGTCGCCGCGACACCGATGCGGCCCCCCCGGGTGCCGGTGATCGCCAACGTCACGGCCCGCCCGATGACCACCCCGGAGGAGATCCGGGCCGAGCTGCGGCAGCAGATGGAGCGTCCGGTGCAATGGACCGATTCAGTCCGGACGATGGCCGGGATGGGGATGACGACGGTGATCGAGCTGGGTCCGGGCCAGGTCCTCTCCGGCCTGATCAAGCGGATCGACCGCACCCTGGTCACCCTGGGCCCCGCCGACCTCGACCTTGGCCTACCCACGGAGCGCCCGACGGCGGGGTAAGGCGGCGGGCCACGCGTCGGCGAAACGTCGCTCGGCGGTCGCCAGGCACGCACCCACCGCGGGGCGCCGCTCACCGCAACCATTTCAGATCCGTACGGTCGCATCCCGGGACGATCTTGAGCTGGCGAGCTCGGCGAGCGGCACCTCCAGGTGAACGTCCCCAATGTCCAGATACGGTGATGCGCGGCCCGGCACGGCCTGGCGCCTCTCCCCCTCGTTATTGATACCGTGTATCATTACGGCGCCGTGAGGCCGGTGCGTGATCCGGGGGGATCATGGGCCATCGGCAAGGAGGAGGGATCGCCGATGATTGGTGGACGATGGGCGCGGGTCGTGGCACTCGCGTTCATGCTGCTGACGCTGACGGGACACGCCGGCGCGAGGGCGGCGGCGCAGGGCAGCCCGGCGGCCGGAGACGCCCCGCTCGATGTGGCGGTCAGCTTCAGTATCCTGGCTGACCTGGTCGCCAATGTTGGAGGGGAGGCCGTCGCGGTCACGGTGTTGGTCCCGGCCGGGTCCGATGCCCACACCTTCGAGCCCAGTCCGGACGACATCGCCGTCATCGAGCGGGCCGAGGTGCTGTTCGAGAACGGCCTGGGGTTCGAACCGTGGCTCGATGACCTCTACGATGCGTCCGGCTCTGCCGCCGAACGGGTGGTGGTGACGGACGGCCTGGACCTGATCGAGGCCGGCGAGGGGCACGCGGACAAGGGCGAGGGTGCATCACCCGAGGCGGGGGATGACCACGCGGCCGGCGAGCACGATCCCCATGTCTGGCACGACGTGGCAAACGCGATCGCGATGACGGGGACCATCCGGGACGCATTGACCCGCGTCGATCCCGCGAACTCCACCACCTACGCGGCCAACACCGACGTCGCCCTGGCCTCCCTGGCGGACCTCGACGCCTTCGTCGTGTCTCAGGTCGCGGGGCTGGAGGAGGACCGGCGAAGATTGGTGACATCGCACGACACGTTCGGTTACTT
>JACCVE010000474.1 GCA_013698285.1 Chloroflexia bacterium
TAGGCGTGGGCCTCGCCCTCCTTGCGGAAGCGGACGATGCCGAGGTCGGGCAACTTGGCGGCCATCTCGGCGTAGGCCCCGGCGTGGCGGGCGCGGACATCGGCCTCGATCTCGGCCAGGCCGATCCCGCCGAGGCGGGAGGGGGTACCGTCGAAGCAGCGCTCGACCAGGGCCGGGGAGAGGCCGATGGCCTCGAAGGTCTGGGCGCCCCGGTAGCCGGAGGCGGTCGAGATGCCCATCTTGGACGAGATCTTCAGTAATCCGTTCTCCATCGCGGCGAGGTAGTTGCGGCGCAGGTCGGCTCCGGTCATCTCCTCGTAGCCGCGTCCCCCAGCGAGAGCGGCGGCGGCCTCCAGGGCCAGGTAGGGGAAGACGGCCGAGGCACCGTAGCCGATCGCCAGGGCGAGCTGGTGGACGTCCCAGACGTCGCCGCTCTCGACGATCAGGTCGGCCCGCATCCGCAGCCCGGCCCGGATCAGGGCGTGGTGGATGGCCCCGACCGCCAGCACCATCGGCATCGCGGCGTGATCCGCATCGACGCCCCGGTCACTCAGCACCAGCAGGCCGGCGCCATCGTGGACGGCCGCCTCGGCCGCGCTTACCAGGGCGTCGAGGGCCGACGCCATCGCGCCGTCGCCATCGGCGGGCGAGAACAGGGTCGAGAGGGTGAGCGCCCGGATCGGGCCGGCTAGGACGGCCAGGGCGGCGAAGGTCCGCTCGTCGAGGACGGCGCTCGGGAGGTGGATCACCCCGGCCGCCTCGGCCTCGACGACCAGCGGGTTGCGGCGCGGACCGACGTGGGCGTCGAGGGCCATCACCTGCCGCTCCCGCAGCGAGTCGATGGCGGGGTTGGTGACCTGGGCGAACCGCTGGCGGAAGTAGCTGGCCAGTGGCCGGACCCGCTCGGAGAGGACGGCCAGGGGCGCGTCGTCGCCCATCGACCAGGTCGGCTCCTTGGCCTCACCGGCCATCGGCTGGACGATGAGACGGATGTCCTCGGCGGTGTAGCCGAAGGCGCGCTGCAGGGCGACCGTGGCGGTGTCGGCCTTGGCCCGGAGGGGCTTGCCGCCGGGGCCGGTGGCGGCCGCGTTCGGAACGGCCGCCAGGTCGTGCCTCGCATCCGAAGCCGGGTCGGGGACGGCGGTCAACTCCGGCTTGGTGGCCGGCAGGTCCAGGACGACCCGGTACTCGGCGAGCCAGGCGGCGTAGGGGGCGCCGCCCGCCACTTCCGTCTTCAGATCGTCGTTGCGCAGCACGCCGCCCCGCTCGGTATCGACCAGGATCATCTGGCCGGGGCCCAGGCGGCCCTTCTCGATCACGGTGGCCTGGTCCAGCGCGACGGTGCCCGCCTCGGAGCCGGCGACGAAGATGCCGTCGTCGGTCAGCGCCCAGCGCAGCGGGCGGAGGCCGTTGCGGTCCAGCGTCGCCCCGGCCCGGACGCCGTCGCTGAAGGCGAGGGCGGCCGGGCCGTCCCACTGCTCCATCAGGCCGGCGTGGAAGTCGTAGAAGGCGCGCAGGCCGACCGGCATGCGGGGCAACTGCTCCCACGGTTCGGGGACCAGCATCATCAGGGCGTGGGCGAGCGAGCGACCGCCGTGGTGGAGCAGTTCCAGGGTGTTGTCGAGGCTCAGCGAGTCGCTGCCGGAGAGGCTGACCGCCGGGGCCAGGGCCGCGGCCGGGGTGCCGTCCGCGAAGGCCAGCGACGAGGCGCGGGCCCGCATCCATGTCCGATTGCCCTGGACGGTGTTGATCTCGCCGTTGTGGGCCAGGAACCGGAACGGCTGGGCCAACTTCCAGGTCGGGAAGGTGTTGGTGCTGTAGCGCTGGTGGAACAGGGCGATCGCCGTCTCGTAGGCCGGATCGCGCAGGTCGGCGTAGAAGCGGGAGAGGTCGGCCGGCAGGCAGAACCCCTTGTAGACCACCGTCCGGGCCGAGCAGGACACGATCGCGCAGTCACCCAGGGCCTCGTTCGCCCGCTCGGCCGCCTTGCGGGCCAGGAGCAAGGCCCGCTCGAAGCCGTCGCCGTCGAGGCCCTCGGGCCGTCGGACCAGGCACTGCTCGATCCGGGGCAGGCTGTCCAGGGCGGTCTGACCAAGGACGGAGCGGTCGATCGGCACCTCCCGCCAACCGAGGACCGCGATGCCCTGCCCGGCCATGCCCGCGTCGAGGGCGGCCCGGCTCGTGGCGGCGGCCGCGTTATCGAGGGGCAAGAAGAC
>JACCVE010000507.1 GCA_013698285.1 Chloroflexia bacterium
GACCGAGGGGGAGCGCCACGAGCTCAAGATCATCGTCGCCCGGGCCGGCCGGGACCCGACGGGGCGGCTCGACCTGACGGGGATGACCGGCCTCATCGCCATGATTACCGACTACCGCCTCGCCTACCGGACCGGCAGCGCGTCGGCCTCTTCTTGGGACGTGACCACGGCGCCCTCGGGCACGATGGTCCCCTCGCGCAGGCTGAATGCGCCCGCCACCGTGGCGCCGGAGCGGACGGTGACATTGTCCTCGACGGTGGCCTGGAAGACCACGCAGTCGTCCTCGGTCTCGAAGTTGTCGCCGACCACCAGCGGGCCGTGCAGCACATTGCCGTCGCCGATCTGCGCGTTCTCGCCGACCATGACACTGGTGCCCTTCAGGGCGTGGAAGGTGACCCGGCTCTGGATCCGGGCCCGGCGGCCGATGATGATCGGGGTCCCCTCGTCGGCCCGGATCGCGCTGCGCTGGCCGACCGTGCTGTCCTCGCCGAGTTGGACGTCGCCGACGATCCGGACCAGTTCCGCCAGGACTGACCCCTCGCCGATGGTCGGCATGATCGGCTCCGGTTGCCACGACGTGACCGGGTTGACCCCGACCGCCTCGACCCCGGCCCGGCCCAGTTCCGCGAACAGGGCGATGTAGCCGCTGGCGAACTCCAGGTTGACGCCCTGGACCTCGTGCTTGAACTCCTCGTTGGCCTCGACGATCTCGGGCAGGGCGTCGGCCTGTTCCTGGGTGGTGATCCGGGCCCCGACCGGGGTGATCCGGTTGGCCGGGATGGTGACGTTCTCGACGACCGTGTTGTGCATGATCATCGACCCTTCCCCGACCACGCAGTTGCGGGTCCGGGAGCGGAAGCCGAAGAACGTGAAGGCGCCGACCGTGGAGTTCTCGATCACCGCCTGGTGGGCGATGGAGACCATGTCGGCGAAGACCAGGTCGGCCTCGTCCGAGAGCAGGTAGGCGTTGTCCTGGAGGTTGTTCTCGTTCCCCAGGCTGACCAACCGGCCGTCACCGGCGTACAGGATCGTGTTGCTGGCGACGAAGCTCCGCTCACCGATCTCGACATCGCCGTAGATCTCGACCAGCGGGCTGAGGTAGGACGCCCCGACCGGCCCGGCATTATCCAGCAGTGTCCGTCCCGAGGCCGCCGGCGAGGCCGCCGGGGACGCATCTTGGGCCAGGGCACCGAACCGGCCCAACGGGCCCAGGGCCATCCCCGCCGCGAGCCCCGCCCCGCCGCCGGCCATCGCCCGCCGCGACAGCATCCGCCGCCACCGGAACTCGTCACAGCCACATCCGTTTGAACGCATCGACGCCTCCCTCTCACGACCACCGACGCATGAAGTCGTCGGAACCGGGACACCTCAGGATGATCACGGTTGACCATGTCCCCCCGGGCTGAATCCGCCGTTCACGGTGTGAACGGTGACCAGCGCGCCGGTGCGGACCCTGTCCATGCCATGACCAAACAGAGATGACCGCCCGGCGCCGTGATACATGGCGCTCCCCGGAGAGGAGGAGAGGAGGAGAGAGGAGACCGGTTCGACGTGATCGAGTCGACGGCCCTCATCAGACCCGGGTCACCTCTCCGGCGCCAGCGTTCACACGACCTTCGTACGCGGCATCAATTTCCCATATGACAACCAGTCACGGCGACCGTACAATGCGCGTCCCCCGGAATGGGTCGTCTGTCCCGGGTCGTTCTTTCTCCCCATTTGGGAAGGAGCAGAGACGTGTGCGGCGCAGGGCAGGGTGAGGTCAGTGCAGGGGTCGATCACCGGGTCAAGGGACACCACGGGGACCACCGGGACCGTCATCGGAGGCCGGCGACGCCCGGCACGCCGCGCCACGCCGTTCGCCGGGATCGGGAGAGGCAGTTCGTCGCCACCACGTCGCGGGCCATCGATCGGCCCGGACCCGGCCCGGGGCCAGGGGCGATCTCCGGACCGAGTCTCGTCCCAGGTCTCGCACCCGCCAACGACGCGCGTGGATCCGGTGGGCGCCGGGATGGGGTGACTCCCGGGCCCGATGGGAGCCGAGCAAGGGATGACCAGGGGTGGCCACCGGGGCTGCCGGGCCGTGCGTCGGGACCGGCACCGACACCGATCCCGCGCCCGTGGCCGGGATCGCACCATCCGGCCCTGGCGAGCGCTTGGGCCACGCCCGCGGTCTGGCGGATCGTGACGGTGTCCTTCCTCGTGGCCCTGCTGGGGCTGGCTGGTTCCAGCGGGCCTCCGGCCGCCCGGGCCGCCGGGATGCTCCGGGCCGACCCAGTCACCCTGCAGGGCAGCGGGATGGGGGTCTTTCTCACGATCACCGTCGTCGATGCCGGCGGGGCGCCCGTGATCGGCGCCGCGGTCTCGGCCAGCGACGGGGACGCGCCGCCGACGACCGAGGCCAGAACGACCGACGCCGTTGGCCGGGTCATCCTGACCAATTTTCGCTCCGGCGACGTGGTCACGGTCACCGCCGTATCGGCCGGCCAGTCCGCCACCGCAACCACCCCGGTGCTGGAGAACTCCGAACTGATCCTGCGGCTCGGGGCCGCGCCGCCACCGGCCACTACCCCCTCCGAAGTGCCGTCGGCCCCCGCCGCGACCGAGGTGCCGCCGGCCCCCGTGGCGACCCTGGCGCCCGGGGCGGGGGAGACGCCCTCGGCCACGTCCCCGGCTAGCCCTGGCCTGGCGTCACTGCGCCTGATCACCGTCGATGGGACGGGGACGGCCGTGCCCGGGGCGGGGTACAGGGTCGGGTTGCCGGACGGTTCGAACCGGTGGGCCGACGATGGCGACGACGGCCTGGCCGACGGGGTGACGACCGTCTGGGGGCTACCCGCCGGGAGCCTGGTCAGCGTCGTCGCGACCGTCGTCCCGGCCGGTCATGGCGCACCGCTCGAGGCGATGGTGATCCTGTCCGGCAACGTGGCCGCCGACACCCTGACGCTGGTCGCGCTCGCCACCGGGGCCGGGGGAGGGACCGGACCAGCGACGGCCGTCCCCATCGGTCAGGCCACGACACCGCCCGGGGCAGGGAGCCGGGTCGCGCTGGCCCTGCTGACCTGTCCCAACGATGCCCTGGGCGGCGAGACTCACTACACCGCCGGTGTCGTCACCGGCCCTGCCACCTGCCCACCGGCGGCGGCGACCTTCACCTTCACCGGCCCGGCCGGGACCTTCACGTTCGCCACCGGCGCCGACGGCGCCACGACCGCCACCCTGCCCGCCGGGACCTACGCCGTGGCGCTCCGCCTGGCCGGGACCGGTGCCGACCACGGCGCCCCGGGCAGCATCACCGTCGATGGCTTCAGCGAGGCGATCCTGACGGCGGTCGCCTACCTGGCCACCGGGGCACCGACCGCGACGCCCACCGGAGGGATGCCGGGGACGGGCTCCCTAGCCCTGACGATCCTGACCTGTCCCCCGGCCCGGCAGGAGGCCCTGGCCGAATTCACCGCCGGATCGCCGGGCGAGGCGATGGGCGACCTGCTCCGGGCGGTCCCCGGCTGCGTGGCGCGGGGGGCGAGGCTGGTGGTGATCCCGTTCGGGGATACGAGCCTGGAACCGATCGCGGTGACGGTCGACGCCACCGGCCGGGCCGACGTGGGCGACTTGCCCGCCACGGGTGAACGGGCGCCCCACACGCTCGTCGAGAAGGAGACGGCCCGGGGCGACACCGTCGAGTTCGAGATCGAGGAGGGCAAGGCGACCGGGGTGATCGTCCGCTTCTACGCCGGCGGCGCGGGGGCGGGGAGTCCGGTCCCGGGCGGCGACGGTACGGGAGGCATCCCCGGCGGCGGCTCCGGCTCCGGAGACGGAACCGGCGGCTACTCCTCCCGTCCGCTCTCAGGCCCCGGCGACGCCCTGCCCGCCGCGGGCACGGGGAGCGGGGGAGACGGCGGCGGCGGTGGCGGGAGCCTGACGTCGCTCGGCGGCGGCGAGCTGGCCCTGCTGGGCGTCCTGCTGGCCCTGGCCCTCGCGGCGACGATGTCGGCCGTCCGCTGGTGGCGTCGCCCGGACCCGTCGGCCTGATCCATGGGGAGTCGCCCGCCGCATGACTCGCGGCGGGCGAGTCTCACGCGGAGATCGAGTGTTCCCGGCGTGGCTGGCCC
>JACCVE010000528.1 GCA_013698285.1 Chloroflexia bacterium
TCGTTGCACTGTCCCCCAGATGATCGTGTCATCCACGATGTCGTAGCCATGGATCACCCGGTCGCGAGGGCCGATGATCTTCAGCAGAGCCGGGATACGTCTGGACAGAGTCGGATCGAGTTTTGACGCGATCCTCATCGCCTCACCGATCTTCTCGAATCCCCGCTCGATTGCTCCCCGGTGGAGTTCGCTTCGCAGGTACGCCTCGAAATCCAGCCCCGCGGCGAATCGCCCGATGCGGTCGATGGATGCCAGCACGTGCCCCAGCCGCCGCTCTACCTCAGCGTGCATACACGAGTTGCTTGGTCGCATTCACCTCGGCCACGATCGATGGGCTCCGTAGTGATCGCACGGTCACCAGATCGACGGGCCGATCAAAGAGCGCTTCGAGCGCGAAGGCGAGTTCGATGTACCGCGTCGCGATATCCGGTTCATACTCGCCGAGGTCGACCACGAAATCCAGGTCGCTCGTCACCGGGTCGAACGACCCCGTCGCGGCGGACCCAAACAGCTCCAGCCGCCGCACCCCGTACCGCTCGCATATCGCCGCGACCTCGTCCAAGTGCCTCGTCAGGACTGCGATCATGGTCCCTCCGGCTCGTCGTCCGCCAGGATGTCTCGGACCTCGGCGATCAGGCGGGGCAGGGAGTCTTGGATGGTCGCCCACATCTGCTCTGCCGCGACATCTTCGTAGGCGTGGGCTAGGACGTTGCGCAGTCCGATGATCTTCTGGAAATCGGTGATCCGGGCGACGGTCACCGGATCATGGTCCCGGATGCGAACGATCGACTCGCCGATGACCTCGAACTTCCGCTCCACGATCAGCCGCAAATCCTCATCCCGACGGTAGTCATCAATCGTCCGGCCCGACACCTTGTCCTGGATGTATCTGCCGGCCGCCCCAGCGTCACTCAACCAGCGTCGTGACCGTGGCCGCATCATAGATGACCTCCCGCGTCGCCTCGACCGACTCCCGGAACCAGTCATGGCGCAGCGCGCCACTCATCACCAGATCGACCCGCGTCCGCAACAGGTCCCGAAGGTCTTGCCGCAAGTCAAAGTACTTTCCCAACCACGGACCGAAATCGTACCCCTCCGGGTAGGTGACCAGAAAATCGATGTCGCTGGTCAACGGGTCATATCCTCCCGTCGCCGCCGACCCGATCAGTTCCAGTTGCAGCACCCCGTACCGCTCGCACAGCGCGGCGATCCCTTCCCGGTGCCGCGTCACCTCGGCGATCATCCCCCCGCCTCCTCCGCCAGCAGCGCCGCGATCTCCGCCAGCAGGGTCGGCAACGAGTCCTCCGCCGCCGCCCAGACCCGCACCGCCGAGACGTCGTCGTACTCGTGCGCCAGGAGGTCCCCCAGCCCGATGAACTCCCGGAACCCGGTCAGCCGGGCCACCGTCGCCGGGTCGTTGTCCCGGACCCGGGTGATCGCCTCGCCCACGATCGCGAACTTCCGCTCCACGATCGACCGCAGGTCCTCGTCCGTCGCGTAGTCGTCGATCGTCCGCCCCACCACCTTCGCCTGGATGTACGCGCCCGCCCCCGCCGCGTCCCGCAACCATCGCCGTGACCGTGATCGCATCACCATCAACCTTTCGCGTCGCCCGGACCGTCCCCCGGACCCGACCATGCCGGGGAGGTCGCTCGTCCGGGCATCATACCCCCGGTCGCCACCGGCCCGAACCGGCCCGCGAGCCCCGCCGCTCCGTTCCGCCGGGTTCACCCGAGGACGGCGAGTACCTGCGCCCGGAGGGCTGGCAGATCCCGCTGCGTCACCATCCAGATCATGTGGGTATCGAGGAGACTATCCGCCTGAGAGATCCGCCCACGGAGGGCAACGATGTCCCGGAGGCAGGGAACCGCGTCCGCCAAGGTGGGATCGAGTCGCGAGGCGATGGAGAGGTTCGCGCCGATGATCTCCAACTGACGCTCGACGGCACAGTGGAGATGGTCGACAGTCGCGTAGATGGGATAATCCAACCCGACGATGAAGAGGTCGGTGCGATGGATCGACCGCACGATACTTCGAAGCCGGGCCGCGACTTCAGGGTGCATACATC
>JACCVE010000269.1 GCA_013698285.1 Chloroflexia bacterium
CGCGGCGACGTTTTTCGTACGCGACAACGCCGCGCGCCACGAACGATGATACGGGCATCATCCCATCATCTGGTTAACTCCCGATCGCGTTCTCATAGTAGCGAATCGCATCAACCGCGCCATCGACTCGCAGGCTGATCGCGATCAGGTCGATCCGCCAGATCACCGCGTGCCATTCGGTATGCTCGGCGACATAGGTCTCCGCCGCGACGAGGAGTCGTCGGGCCTTCGCCCGGGTCACCGCGTCATCCGGGCGCCCCGCCGCTTCACCCCACCTGAGTTTGACTTCGACGAAGACCAACTCCTCCCCGTCACGCATCACCAGGTCCAGTTCACCGTCCGGGCAATGCCAATTGGCTTCGACGAAGGCGAAACCCCGGACCTCTAGGAACCGGCGGGCGTGTCCTTCTCCAGCCCGGCCCAGGGCAGCCCGATCGTGACGGGTCACCGGTCCATGTCTCGACTGGTCCGGCTGAAGTCGCGCACCGGCCCGAATGACCGGCGATGGGACGGTCCCGGACCGTACCGCTGGATCGCCGCCAGGTGCGCGGGAGTCCCATAACCCTTGTGGATGGCGAACCCGAACCGGTCGTCGAGGGCATCGAGATCCGCCATTAGGGCGTCGCGGGTCACCTTGGCCACGATCGAGGCGGCCGCGATCGACACCGAGTGCTGATCGCCGCGAACCAGCGCACACTGCGGCATCGCCGAGTCGGTCGTGAAGGCATCGAGCAGCAGCGCGCCCGGCGAGGAGGGCAGAGAGTGGATGGCCCGCTCCATGACGATGCGGTTCGCGGCGGCGATGCCGACCGCGTCGATGTCCCACGACGGGACCGCGCCAAGGCCGACCCCATCGGCGACGTCGAGGACGCGCGCCGCCAGGCGCGCCCGGTCGCCCGGATCGAGCAGCTTCGAATCGCGCAACCCACGCAGCATCGCCCGCAGGCGGCGGAGCGCCGGTCCATCTGACTCGGGTAAGACGACGGCGGCGGCCACGATCGGCCCGGCCAGGGCACCACGGCCGACTTCATCGACCCCGGCCACCGGACCTGATCCCATGTCCCAGAAACTCCGCTCCCAGCGAAGCGTCGGCACGACGGCTCTCTGACGGGCCGATCCGTCCCGGGCGCTCATGGGCAGCAGCCCGGGACAGTCGCCGCGACTGTCACCGGCACGAGTGACTGGGGCGCGACCCGCCACCCCGGGCCGAATACCACGGCGCCGGAGCCGCCATGTGGTCGATCGTGGGCCGCGCCAGGCATACCATGGCCCGCGCCTGCGCGCGGGCCATACGGGTCCGATATCACCGGGATCTCGGGGGACTAGGTCGTCGTTGGGCGAGTCGAGGCGCCGGTCTCGCCCGGTGCGCCGTCGGCGGTCTCCGGGGTCGCGGAGGACTCGATCACCCCGCTGGTCGCCGCTTCATCATCTCCCGCGCTCATCACGTCGCCGGTCACCAGGGGAGACCGGGCGATCGATCCGGTCACCACGACGCTCTCGACGACGGACGCGGTCGGTCGTCCCCGCAGACTGACGGTCGGGTCCGGCCGGCGGCGCTCCTTGATCCGGGCCGCGCGGCCGGTCAAGCCGCGAAGGTAATACAGCTTAGCCCGGCGCACCTTCCCGAACCGGACCACCTCGATCCGGTCCACCCGGGGAGAGTGGACCAGGAAGGTCCGCTCCACGCCGACCGCGTGGGAGGCGATCCGGCGAACGGTGAAGTTCTCGTTGACGCCCCCGCCACGGCGCCGGATCACCATCCCCTCGAAGACCTGGATCCGCTCTCGCGTCCCCTCGACGACCCGGACATGGACCCGGACCGTATCACCTGGGCCGAAGCTGGGCACGTCTTCTTTGTACTGCTCCGCTTCGAGGGAGCGGATGAGTTGCGCGACCATGGTCGATCCTATCTCGCTATCGCTATGCGGCGTGTCGTCATCCGAACGCGACGGTCAGCTACGCGGGGTCGAAACGTCCCTACCGCGCCACCTATTTCACCCACGCGAACATGGCCTGCCCCGAGGCAAGCAACCGGCGCCGAGTGTATCACACGCGGCGTCGCGACGACGCCCCGAACCCTACCACGCCAGGCACCTCGACCGGCCCCCCGCACTCGGCGCCACGTAACGGACGTGGCGTCACGCTGGCGCCGGGACCGGGATCGCCAGCAGCACCTCGGCGGCCACTTCGTAACGGCCGAACGAGGGCATCAGGTAGACGCCCTGGACGTGCGGCGCCGCCTGGGCGAGGAGGTCCTGGGACATTTTCACCCCCTCCTGCCGACCGGCCGCCCCAGCCTCTCGCATGCGGGCCCGGGCCTCGTCCGTCAGGGTGATGCCTGGCACCTCGTTGTGGAGGAACTCCGCGTGTTTAGTGCTCTGAAGCGGCAAGATCCCGAGCAGCACTGGCACCCCGAGATCCGAGGATCCCCACTCCGCCGCGTACACCTCCAGGAACCGGTGCCAGACGGCCAGGTCGAAGATAGGTTGGGTCATCACGAAGTGGGCGCCCGCTTCGAGCTTGGCGCGCAACCGCCGGGCCTCGTCCGCCAGGTCGCCCTTGGTCGGGTCGACCGCGCAGGCGATGGTGAAGCTCGCCCCCCGCCCGATCGACGCGCCGGCGGAATCGACGCCCTCGTTGAGCCGGCGGAGCACCCGGATCAGGCCGACCGAATCGACATCGTAGACGGCGGAGGAGTCCGGGTAGTCACCGAGGCTGGGCGGGTCCCCGGTCAGGGCCAGGATGTTCCGGACCCCGACCGCATGGGCGCCGAGCAGCTCGGACTGGAGTCCCATCAGCGAGCGGTCCCGAGTCGTGAAGTGGACGATGGTCTCGATCCCGACCCGGTGCTGGATCAGGTAACTGAGCGTCATGGCGCTCATCCGGACCCGGGCCATCGGAGAGTCGGCGACATTGATCGCGTGGACGCCGGCGTCCTTCAGCAGTTGCGCCCCCGCCAGGGCCTTGGCCGGGTTGAATCCCTTCGGCGGATCGATCTCCACGCTGACCAGGAAGGTCTTGCCCAGCGCCCGGGCCACCGCGGTCGGTTCGTCGACTGGCTCGGCGGCCATCTCCAATGAGATGAGCTTCCGGTCGGTGACGGGCCGGGCGGGGACGACCGCCTCCTCGCCCTGGACGCTGTCGTCCCGGGACACCCCGGCGTCGAACGCCGCGCGCAGGGCGGCGACGTGGGCCGGCGTGGTACCGCAGCAGCCGCCGACCACGCTCGCCCCAGCCGCCAGTGCCTCGCGCCCGAAGCCGGCGAAGTAGTCCGGGGATGCCTGGTAAATGACGCGACCGCCGATGTGGGTCGGCCAGCCCGCATTCGGCATCACTACCAACGCCGGTGGATCGGCGACGCCCGACGCGTGGAGGGCAGCGGCAAGGCGGCGGAGCACCGCCATGGTCCGGCTCGGACCCACCGCACAGTTCGCCCCGATCGCGGCCGGACCGAGCGGGAGCAGTTCATCGACCACCTGCTCCGGCGACTCACCACCGATCGTGCGGCCGTCCTCGGCGAAGGTCATCAGCACCACGATGGGGAGGTCACCGACCGCCTGGGCGGCGAGGATCGCCTGCCTCGCCTCCACAACCGACCCCATCGTCTCCAGGATCAGGAGATCGACTCCGCCTTCGAGCAGGGCGGCCATCTGCTCCTCGAATATCGAGCGCACGGTCTCCGGCGCCGTCAAGCCGATCGGCGCGATCGTACGCCCCGTTGGTCCGACGGCTCCCGCGACGAGCACCGGAGCGCCGCTGATCTCACGTTCCTCGCGGGCCAGCTTGGCGGCTCGCCGGTTGATGATGCGGACTTGCCCTTCCAGCCCAAACGCTTCCAGCTTCGCCCGGTTGGCCCCGAAGGTATTCGTCTCGATGATGTCGGCGCCCGCCCGGATATAGGCCCGGTGAATCTCGGCGACACGCTCGGGGTGGGTGAGGTTCAAGGCGTCGAAGCACTCGTCCAGGGCGGCTCCGCCGGCGTACAACATCGTGCCCATCGCGCCATCGAGGAGTAATGGTCCGTTACGGAGCCGGTCGAGAAAGGGATGACTCATGGGGTCGCGCTCCATCGTCAGGTCTTTGGGACCGCGGGGTGATCGGCTTGGCGAATGACGGGGGAGTGGGCGGATGCCCCGGCAGGCCAAGAATTGACGCGCCGTGTGGACAACGCTACAGTCCCGGTGCACCACACTGACGTGATGACCACGACCGGCCC
>JACCVE010000579.1 GCA_013698285.1 Chloroflexia bacterium
ACTCGTCCCGCAGGTCGCTGATGCCGTCGAGCTTGCCGTCCTTGACCAGCTCGGCGATCCGCTCCAGAAGGACCGACTTGTTGACCTGGTAGGGCAGCTCGGTGACCACGATCTGGTACCGGCCGCCGCGACCGGACTCCTCGACGAAGGCCTTGGCCCGGATCACCACCCGGCCCCGGCCAGTGGCGTAGGCGGAGCGGATGCCCTCCCGTCCGAGGATGGTGCCGCCGGTCGGGAAGTCCGGCCCCTGGACGATGTCCATCAACTCCTCGATCGGGGCTTCCGGGTTGTCGACCAGGTGGATGATCGCGTCGCAGATCTCGTTCAGATTGTGGGGCGGGATGTTGGTCGCCAGGCCGACGGCGATGCCGACGCTGCCGTTGATCAGCAAGTTCGGCAGGCGGCCGGGGAGCACGGTCGGCTCCTCGGTCGAGGCGTCGTAGTTGGGCCGGAAATCGACGGTCTTCTTCTCGAGGTCGACCAGCAGCTCGTCGGCGATCGCCGTCAGGCGAGCCTCGGTGTAGCGCATCGCGGCTGCGCCGTCCCCGTCGATCGAGCCAAAGTTGCCTTGCCCGTCCACGAGGGGGTATCGGAGGTTGAAGTCCTGCGCCATCCGGACTAGGGTGTCGTAGGCGGCGGTGTCGCTGTGAGGGTGGTAACTCTTGAGGACCTCGCCGACGATACCGGCGCTCTTGCGATACCGGGAGTTGGCGCGGATGCCCATCTCGGCCATCGAGTAGAGGACGCGGCGGTGGACGGGCTTGAGGCCGTCCCTGGCATCGGGCAGGGCCCGCTGCACGATCACGCTCATGGCATAGTCGAGGAACGACCGGCGCATCTCGCTCTCGATACTGGCGATCCGGACGTTACCGATTTCCACGCGGGCGGCTCCTTACGAACACGATTCTTGTCGGCCTTGAAGACATAAGTATATCAGATCCGCCACTATTCCGGGCCCCGGAGGCCGTACGTTCGCGGTCTCCCCGTTGGCGGACTGGGCCGACGGTCGTGTAGCCGATGCCTGGCACGGCCGGGCCGGGAGGGCGAGGCCGCGGGCGGACCGTTCCTCGCGTCGCCGCCCGAAGCCCGCCCAGGCGACGCGACCCAGCCGCCCGGATCACGTGGAGCGGGGTGGGTGGGGATCGCATCGGCAGCGGGGTGGCGTGGGTCAGTCCGCCGGGGTCTCGACCACGGCGACCGGTACGACGGTGCTGGCGACCGGCGTACCGTAGATGCCGATGAACTCCTGGACCCGGTCGCGGGCCAGGTCGTCGTGGTACTGCTCAGGGGGCGACTTCATGAAATAGGCCGAGGGGGCCAGCAGCGCGCCGCCGATGCCGTGGTTCAGGGCGATCTTGCAGCAACGGACGGCGTCGATGACGACCCCGGCCGAGTTGGGTGAGTCCCAAACTTCCAGCTTGAGTTCCAGGTTGAGCGGCACGTCGCCGAAGGTCGTGCCCTCCATGCGGATGTGACACCACTTGCGATCTTCCAGCCAGGGCACGTAGTCGGACGGGCCGACGTGGACGTTGGCCGGGGGCAGGTCGTAGTCCATCTGGGACGTGACCGCGTTGGTCTTGGAGACTTTCTTGGAGTCGAGGCGCTCACGCTCCAGCATGTTCATGAAGTCGGTGTTGCCGCCGAAGTTGAGTTGGTAGGTGCGATCGACCCGGACGCCGCGGTCGGCGAAGAGGCGGGTCAGCATGCGGTGGGTGATGGTGGCGCCGACCTGGCTCTTGATGTCGTCGCCGATGACGGGGAGGCCCTTCTCCTCGAACCGCTTCTGCCAGTACTCCTCGCGGGCGATGAAGACCGGGATGCAGTTGACGAAGGCACAGCCCGCCTCCAGGATCTGCTCGACGTACCACTTCGTCGCCATCTCGGAGCCGACCGGCAAGTAGGAGACGACGACGTCGGTCCGCGTCTCCCGCAGGATCTGGACGATGTCGGCGGTCGAGCCGGGAACCTTGGTCACGACTTGCGACTGGTATTTGCCCAGCCCGTCGTGGGTCATGCCGCGGTGGACAGGCACGCCCAGGTGGGGGAC
>JACCVE010000595.1 GCA_013698285.1 Chloroflexia bacterium
GCTTGGTCCTCGGCCCGTCCACCGGGTCCGGACCCGCGGCACGGTGCGCTCGGTGTTATAGACGGGAAATTCGCTCCAGCCACGGAGGGGATAGTCCTTGCGGAGGGGGTGGCCCTCCTCCCACTCGTCGGGCAGCAGCATGCGGCGCAGGTTGGGGTGACCCTCGAACTGGATGCCGAACATGTCGTAGCACTCCCGCTCGAGCCAGTTGGCCCCGTTCCAGACGGGGGTCAGGGAGGGGACGGGTTGGCCGTCGTTGACCCCGGCCTTGAGCCGGACCCGGACCCGGTTGGTCAGCGAGTAGAGCAGGACGACGACGTCGAAGCGGGGCTCCTCGCGGAGGCGGAGCAAATCGACCGCCGTCAGGTCGGTCAGGAAGTCGAGGCCGATACTCGTGTGGTCCCGCAGGTGGAAGCAGATGTCGCGCAGGTCGGCCGGCCGAACGTGGATCGTCGTCTCGTCGCGGAAGCGGACGATGTCGAGGATCGTGTCCGGGAACCGCTCCCGCAGCGCCATCACGACCGGGTGCCGCTCGACGTCGGGGTCGACGTAGGCGCCCCGGCCCCAGGGGTCGGTGTCGGCGACCGCGGCGATGTCCATCCGGGCCCGCATTGCGTCGACGTTGGCGAGGGGGTCGGCCGAGGACGGGTCACCCTCCTGGGTGGCGGTCGGCTCGGTCTGGCTGCCGCCGACGAGCGGGTTGGCCGGGGCGGCGGCGGCGTCGACCGTCCCTGCCGGGTCGGCGTTGGAGGCCGAGCCCTCGGCGGTGTTCTTCAGGTCGGCCGAGGGGGTGTCGGCCCCCGGGGCGTCCTGGCTGGCGCTCCGGGTCGGCCCGGCCACCGTGGTCGGCTCGCCCGCGATGTCCTGGTCCTGGCTTGCTTGGGCGGCCTTGGGTGTCGGGCTGTCCTTCGGGGCCGGGGTGTCGGTCAACGGGATCGCTCCTTCGGGTTACGGGGGACGGCGATGACCGCCGCGCGGCGCCCCGGTTTCGGGACGATCCCCGGCGGGCCGAGAGCCCGGGGTCAGACCTGGGCGGCCATCGCCTCGGCGCGGTCGGCACGGCGCTGGGACTCGGCGGCATCGACGCCCTGCTTCTTGGCCATCGTCTCGTACTTGATCACCCGGTTCTGGAGTTCCAAGACACCGTAGTAGAGAGCCTCGGGCGTCGGGGGGCAGCCGGGGACGTAGATGTCCACCGGGATCACCTGGTCGACGCCCTGGAGGACGGCGTAGGTGTCGTAGGGGCCGCCAACGTTGGCGCAGGAGCCCATCGAGATGACCCACTTTGGCTCCGGCATCTGGTCGTACAGGGTGCGGACGATCGGCGCCATCTTCTTGGTGACGGTGCCGGCGATGAACATCATGTCGGCCTGGCGGGGGGAGGCCCGGTAGAGCATCCCGAACCGCTCGGCTAGGTCGAACCGGCTCATCGAGGCCGAGATCATCTCGATCGCGCAGCAGGCCAGGCCGAACTGCAACCACCACAGGGACGACCGGCGGGCCCAGTTGAACACGAAGTCGAGCGAGGTGATGAAGATGTTCTTGTCGAAGCGGTCGTCGATCAGACCCATTCCAGGGCTCCCTTCTTCCAGGCGTAGACATAACCGGCGAAGAGCAAACCGATGAAGCTCATCATCTCGACGAAGCCGTACAGGCCAAGCTCGTCGAAGATCACCGCCCAGGGGAAGATGAACACCGCCTCGATGTCGAAGATCACAAATAGCATCGCCACGACGTAGAAGCGAGGGGTGAAGGTGGGGCGGACCGGCTCGATGTCCGGCATGCCGCTCTCGTAGGGGGCGGCCTTGGTGGCGGAGGGCTTGCTGGGCGCGACCACCCAGTTGAGGAGGAGCAGGGTCATCCCGATCGCGAAGGCCGAGACGGTCATCAACCCGATGATGATCCAGTTTTCCCCGAAGATCTGCGGCTCCACGGCCCCGTCCTCCTCGCGTCTCGGCCCCATCCGGAGGCCGCTGATACCACCCCGAATGGTAGCACGGTGGGCCCGCCCCGGCCGTCTCCCGCACCACGTTGCGCCTCGCCACAAACCCCCGGTCAGGCGCTGTTGCCCGATGGGGACCGGCCATTCCGTTGGGCGGGCGGCGCCGGCTCGGTGTGGTCTGGCCCGGCGTCGTCCGGCGTCGTCCGGCGTCGCCTCGCTCAGCCAATCCGGACGCTGGTCTCCGGAAAGCGGTAGGTGGCGCGAGCCTGGCGGCGCTGGAGGGCGAAGGCTGCCGTCAGCGGGCCGAGGCGGCCGATGAACATCGTGGCGCAGAGGACCAGTTTGCCCGGGTCGCTCAGGGACGGGGTGATGCCGGTGGTGAGACCGACGGTGGCCAGGGCACTCATGGCCTCGAACATCAGGTCGAGGAAGCCCACCTCCGCTCCCGCGAGCCAGTCCTCGGTCAGGGCGAGCGACAAGGTGGCGATGAAGTGGGTGGCGACGAAGAGGACGATGATCGCGATAGAGCGAAAGACGAGAGCGACCGGCAACCGGCGGCCGAACAACTGGGGCTCGAGCTGGCCGCGTAGGGTGGACGTCACGGCCACCGCCACGACCCCGACGGTGGTCAGCTTGACGCCGCCGGCGGTCGAGCCGGAGGCACCGCCGATGCCCATCAGGAGGACCCAGACGAAGAGGGTGACCGTCTGGAAATCACCGACATTGACGGTGGCGTAGCCAGCCGTGCGGGCGGCGACGCTCTGGAAGAGCGACGTATGGAACCGGGCCCAGGCCGGGACATCCGCCAGCGCTCGCTCCCACTCCGCGCCGAGGAAGACGAGGGTGCCCCCCACCAGGAGCACGGTATTGACGATCAGGATCAGCTTGCCGTCGAGGCTGAACCGGGACCAGCGGCGGCGGGACGCCAGGTCGGAGAAGAAGATATACGAGAGCGCGCCGGCCTGGATCAGCACCATGACCGTCCCGTTGACCCACGACGATCGCTGGTAGGGGGCGAGCGAGACGAAGTTCCCCTGGAGGTCGAACCCGGCATTGCAGAAGGCTGACACCGCATGGAAGACGCCGTGCCAGAGCGCGAGGTGAAACGGCATATCGAACGCGAATCGGACGGTCAGGAGCGCGGCACCGGCGCCCTCGACGAGCAGCGTGAACCGGACGACTTTGCGGGAGAGGTCGATGGCCTCCCGGACGGAGAGGGTCGCGCCGCCATCCCGCATCAGGAGGGTCTCTCGCAAGCCAACCTCATGGCGGAGGATCTGGAGCAGCAGGCTGGCCCCGACCATGAACCCGAGCCCTCCGATCTGGATCAGGATCAGGATCACCAGTTCACCGAGGAAGCTCCAATGGTCGGCGGTGTCCACGGTGACCAGACCCGTGACACAGGTCGCGGAGACGGCCGTGAACAGGGCGTCGATGGGATCGGTGGCCCGGGAGGATTCCGTGGCCCAGGGCATCATCAAGATCATCGTGCCGGTCGCGATGATGGCGGCCAGGGCGCCGATGAACCGGCGGGCGTGGTGGCGGGACGTCGTGGGGCGCGGTGATTCCCGGGGACCAGGGCAGGGGATGACCCGGGTGGGTCGAGGTCGCTGACCAGCCTCCGCGCCGGGTAGGTGCTCTGGTCGCGCCGGTCCGCTCACGCGGGCTGCTCCCGGCCATTGGCGAAGGCGTCGATGGCCCGGTCGGAACCGGCGAGGATCAGTTCATCACCCACCTGGATCCGCTCCTCATCGGCGGGCGCGGAGATCAGCGTTTGGCCGCGCCGGATCAGCAGCACGCTGAGTGGCAGGTTCGCATCCCGATAAAGAGCGGCGAGGGTATGCCCGACGAAGTGCGGTAGGGCGGGGAGCTTGGCCACTCCGGTCGTCGGGGTAAGCGGGATGTAGTCATTGATCTGGCGAACGGCCAGCGAGTGGGCGAGGCGGGTCCCGGCATCTCGTTCGGGGAAGACGACCTGATCGGCACCGATCCGGCGGAGCAGCTCGCCGTGCAGGTCGCTGGCGGCCTTGGCGACGACCCATGGGATACCGAGACGCTTCAGGACGAGCGTCGCCAGGACGCTGGCTTCGAGGCTCTCGCCCTGGGCCACGATCCCGACGTCGGATTGCTCGACGTGCAGCGAACGCAGCAGGTCCTCGTCGGTGCCGTCGCCCTGGGCGGCCAGGGTGACGAAGCCGGACGCGTCGGCGACCTGCTTCTCACCGATGTCGATCGCGGTCACCTCGTAGCCAAGCCCGTGGAGCGTGCGGGCCGTGCTGGTGCCGAAGCGGCCAAGGCCAATGACGACGATCCGCTCGGCTCGCTCCCCGTCCCGTGCCATGCCCGTGCCCCTCGTTCTCGCCATCTCGTCCGACCGTCGTCCGGTTCATCCCGCGTCCGCCGTAGTATGCCCGGCGACGGCAGACCATACCGGGACGTTTGCCGGCGGGGGGTTATCAGGGAGCGGCGATGGTGAAGCCGGTGAAGCGGGCGGTGAATCCGGCCCCGTCCGGGGCGGCGACCATGGGCCCGACCAGGACGGACGACTCGGCAGTCAGGTAGGCGAGGCGTATCATGGCCAGATCCGCCGTGCCAGTCGCGCAGTGGACCTCGACGGCGGCGCCCCGCCGCGTGATCTGGAGGTGCAGTGGGCCGGGGTCGGCGGACAGGGGCACCACCGACCAGTCGGAGACTTCCCGGGTGACGACCACGCTCGCGAGGTGGAGGCCATCGACAAACTCGATGCCGCACTTGAGCCAGGTCGTCTCGTCCAGCCTGACCATCAGGCCGGCCTGGTCGTAGCGGTCGTGGTACGCCCCATCGACCACGACGGACGCGACGAAGTCCCCGTCCCAGGCGCGGGCCAGGAGATGACCGTTGTCCCGGATGAACCCGTAGTGGGTCGTCCGCCAGAAGTCGGTCCCCGGGTCTGCCCGCACCGTCAGGGTGTCCCCCTCCCGGGACCAATCGGCGGGCTCGTTCAGCCAGGTCATCTCGCCGGTTTCAGCCGCGTCGCCAGTGTCCATCCGTGACCTCCAGAGCGTTGCGGTCATCGCATCGGGTGCCGCCGCGTCATCCTATCCGCTGCCGGGCAACATGGGTCGGAGGGAAGGCGGGTCACTCTGGACCGGGCCAGACACGGTGACGGCATCGGACCGGGACTGGCCCACTCGAGGCGACGTGCTGGATGGTCCACGATGCCCTGGCCGGGTGTGCGGCCGTCGTGCGACGCTGATCGACGCGCTCTGGCGCCGGTGTACCATGGCGGACCGCCGGACGTCGGCGGTCCATTCGGTGAGGTCGTGGTCGGATGAAGATCGTCGACATGCGGCTGACGCCGATCGCGATGGCGGATCCGCCGCTGCTGAGTTCCTATGGGCTGCACGCACCGTACGCGCTGCGGACGGTCGTCGAGCTGGTGAGCGAGGATGGGCTGACGGGCGCGGCGGAGACCCATGGCGGAGACGGACCGCTGGGCGATCTGGAACGGGCCCGGCCGCACGTCGTCGGCCGTGACGCGTTCGACCTGGCCCGGCTCTGGTCAGCGATCGAGCGCGATGCGGTTGGCCCAGCCGTGGGCGAGACCCCCGCTGAAGGCGACCTCGCCTATCCGGCCCAGACCTACACCTTGCCCGGCGAGAGCCGACTCGACGTGCCCCTTCGCATCCACGCCGCCCTCGAAGTCGCGGCGCTGGACCTGATCGGCAAGTCGATCGGCGTGCCGGTCTACGACCTCCTCGGCGGCCGCGTCCGCGACGAGGTCCCATTCAGCGCCTACCTCTTCTATAAGCGTGCCGGCGGCGGCGGATCGGGCCAGGATGCCCGCGAGGACCGTTGGGGCGAGGCGCTCGACCCGCCGGCGATCGTCGCGCAGGCGAAGCGGATGATCGACACCCACGGCTTCCAGAGCGTCAAACTCAAGGGCGGAGTCCTGCCGCCGGAACAGGAGATCGCCACGATCCTGGCGCTGCGCGACGCGCTCGGCCCCACGGTCCCGCTTCGCATCGACCCCAACGCGGCCTGGGATCCCGCCACGGCCATCCAGATCGGCACCGCGCTGGCGGGCGTGCTCGAGTACCTGGAGGACCCGTCACCGGGCCTCGACGGCATGGCGCGGGTCCGGCGCGGCCTGCTCGACGCCGGCATCGATACCCCGCTCGCCAGCAACACCTCGGTCACCAGTTTCGCAGATGTCCCCGGCGCGATCCGGAGCAGCGGCGTGCAGGTCATCCTGAGTGACCACCACTACTGGGGCGGGTTGCGGGCGATCACGCACCTCGGGCGGCTCTGCGCGACGTTCGGCATCGGCCTCAGCATGCATTCGAACAGCCACCTCGGCCTGTCGCTGCTGGCGATGGTCCACTTGGCCGCCGCGACGCCCCAGCTGACGTTCGCCAGCGACACCCACTACCCATGGCAGGATGCGGCCGATGAGATCCTCGCGGGCGGGCGCGTCCGGTTCGAAGGCGGCGCCGTGCGTGTGCCGACCGGGCCAGGTCTGGGTGCCGAGCTTGACGGGGACGCCCTGGCGCGGGGGCGAGAGCGGTACGAGCGCTG
>JACCVE010000629.1 GCA_013698285.1 Chloroflexia bacterium
GTCCCCAGCACCTCTAGGTCGGACCCGCAATCCGGGCACTGCACGATCTCTCCCTGCTCGACCCCCGCGACGCTGATCTCCGCCGCGCACTCCGGACATGCCGCCACCGCCGTCACTTGCCCTTCCATCCGCGTCCCGCCTTTCTGGGAGACCAGGCTCCCCATCACGACATCCTGACGTTCTTCCGACTTCCGTCTGCTGCTAGCACATGGCCATCAGCAGCAGGGCCTTCTGGAGGTGGAGCCGGTTCTCGGCTTGCTCGAAGATGACGGATTGTGGCCCGTCGGCCACCTCCGCGTCGACTTCCTCGCCCCGGTGCATCGGCAGGCAGTGCATGAAGATCGCCGACGGCCGGGCCGCGGCCATCATCGCCGGGGTCACCTTGTAGGGGGCCAGGGTCACGGCGCGGGCCGCACCGTTGGCCTGGCCGAGGCTGACGTGGACATCGGTGTAGACCACGTCGGCCCCCGAGACGGCCGCGAGCGGGTCGTCCGTCACCGTGATCGTGGCCCCGGAGCCGACCCCGCCGGCGCCGGCCAGCCAGCGGGCGTGAGTCAGCACGGCCGGGGTGGGCTGGAGCCCAGCCGGGGCGGCGACGGTGACGTGGACGCCCATCGCCGCGCCGGCCAGCAGCAGCGAGGCGGCCATATTGTTGCCGCCGTCGCCGACGTAGGCCAGCTTGACCCCGGCCAGGTCGCCGGTCCGCTCCTTGATCGTCAGCAGGTCGCTGAGGGCCTGGAGCGGGTGGCTCTTGTCGGAGAGGCCGTTGAAGACCGGCACATTGGCCCCCTGGGCCAGGGCGACGAGGTCGGCGTGGTCGACGACCCGGGCCACGATGGCATCGACGTAGCGGCTGAGGATCGCGGCGGTGTCGGGGATCGTCTCGCCCCGGGAGAGTTGCAGGTCCGATGTGCCGAGGAAGATCGACCGGCCACCGAGCTGGGTCATCCCGGCCTCGAACGAGACCCGGGTCCGGGTGCTGGGGTGCTGGAAGATCATCCCGAGGGTCTTGCCGGGCAGGTAGGTGTGCGGCTCGCCCTTGCGGTGCAGTCGCTTCAGCCGCCCGGCGGTGTCGAGCAGGTCGCCGATCTCGTCCGGGGTCAGGTCGGTGTCGTTGAGCACGTCGCGACCCCGCAGCCGGGCGCTGACGGTGAAGGTGGCCGGGGTGGCGACGATCGGTCCGCCGAGCGAGACCGTCCGCTGGGCCAGCGGGGCGAGCGGGTCGAAGGCCGGCGCGGGCGGCACCGGGTGTAGGGCGTGAGGCACCACAGGGTGGACCACGGGCGGTGGCCCGGCGATCTCGTACCCGGCATAGGGCAGGTCGGGATAGGAGAGATCGGACAACGACAGGTCGGACATAGTCATGGTGGTCAGTTCCCTTCGACGTCGAGCGTACAGACGACGCGACGTGCCGACCGGGGGCCACATGGCCACGGTCGAACCGAAGGGGCGAGAGGCGTTGGCTCCCGCGGTACCACCCTCCTTCCACGAGACGGGGTCGGACGACCATGTCCGGGCCGGCGCCATGCCGGTGTCTCGTGGGTCTCTCGGCTGTTGCTGGCGTGGGGGCCACCCACCCGGTCCTACTTGACCCGCCGGTCGATCCCAGGGGGACCGGTGGCGTGGTCGTTCTTCGGCCGGCCGCTCGGGGGCGCGGTTCCGGTCACGTTCCCGGCCCTGGGCTCTCACCGTCCCCAGGTCGCTCGCGGGCGCGTGAACCGTACTCTTCCCCGTCTTCGCGGGTCTCCGCCTGCCCGAACTCTCACCCGGACCGGCGGTCTCGTCATGGTGTGCGTGTTGGTTCGTGTCATATCGGACCGGATCGATCACCCGGTCCCGGTGGCATCGGTCGTCCCATCGCACGGGATCGGCCGCGATCACCGTTTCGGCTTGCGTCTGCGCTAACGGGCGACCGCTAGCGCGTCGTACGGAGACGACGCGCCGGTCGCCGGGATGGAGAGCGGGGGTCATGCTCCCACGTCGGTCCGGATGGGCGCGGGTCGATCATCGTCATCGTACGGCCTCCGATCCCTGTTCCTGTCGCATCCGCTGGTCGCGCCGGGCGGCCACTTTTTGGCCCAGGCCGAAGAGGCGGATGAAGCCCTCAGCGTCCAGTTGGCGGTAGATGTCGTCGGCGCCGAAGGTCGCCAGGTCTTCCTGGTAGAGCCCGTTCGGCGATCGAACACCGACCCCGGTCGCGCTGCCCTTGTAGAGCTTCAGCCGGACCTCGCCGGTGACGGGCTCCTGGGTCGCGTCCACGAAGGCGTCCAGCGCGGCCCGCAGCGGGGTGAACCACTGGCCATTGTAGACCAACTCCGCGTAGGTCTGCGCGAGACTATCTTTCTGCCGCATCGTCAATTTGTCAAGTACCAGGTGCTCCAACTCGCGGTGGGCGGTCATCAGCAGGGTGCCGCCGGGGGTCTCGTAGATGCCCCGGCTCTTCATCCCGACCAGCCGGTTC
>JACCVE010000012.1 GCA_013698285.1 Chloroflexia bacterium
CTCGTTGACCGATCACGACTCGACAGCCGCCGTACCGCCGTCCTGGTCCCACGCGTCGATGCGACAACCTCGGCCGGTCATGAGCCTCGTTAACACCGGTGATGTCCGGTGCCGGTATCCTTATCGAACCGCACGCGGCTGTCGCATCTCGCCTCGGCCCACGCCGGAGTACCATCGATGTTCCGGCCCGGAGAACACACCATGCAACGGGCATACGGCCTCGACGTACCGCGGACGCTCGAAGAGGTCTGCGACCCTCGTCGCCTGGCCCTCCTCGTCTACGACATGCAAGCCGGCATCTTCTCCATGGCGCCCGGCCTCAGGTCCGTGATCCCCACGGTGACCGCGACGATCGAGGCGGCCCGCGCCACTGGGGTGGCAACGTTCTACGTCCGCCATATGTCCCTCCCGCCGGGACTCATGGGCGTCTCCCAGCTCCGAACCGCGATGGCCTGGCAGCGCCTCGACGATGTCTCGGCGGTCAGCTCCCATTTCTTGCGTGACTCGCCCGGTTTCCAGCTCATTCCCGAGGTCGTGCCCGGCCCGGACGAGGCCGTCTTCGACAAGCTCGGGATGTCGGCCTTCGCCGGCACGCCCCTGGACATGGTCCTGCGCGACCGCGGCATCTGGGCGGTCGCGATCGCCGGCGTCGTCCTGGAGATCGGCATCGCCCCGACCGTCAGCCACGCCACCGATCTCGGCTATGTTCCGGTCGTCATCGCCGATGCCTGCGGCTCGGCCGACGACGTGGCCAGGGAACGGGCCCTGACGGACATCGACTATACCCACATGTCGCTGACCACCGATTTCGAGACGTTCCGCTCGCTGCTCGAACGGTCGTCACGGACCGGAGCATCCTGACCTCCGATGGACTCGTCGGACTCCGATCCCGGCATCGACCCGGTGCGATGGCGCGGGTGATTCGCGAGACTGACGCGGTCACCCATGTGTCCCGTCACCCCATGCGGTCGCCTGCCCGGCACCGGAGATTGCCATGCTCGACATCTTGCCCTTCCCCCTGCCGTGGTTCGTGGTCGGACCGCTGATGGGCTTCACCGTCGCCGGGCTCTATGCCCTGGCGAATCTGCACCTCGGCGTCAGCGGCGCCTATGTCCAGATCGTCGATGCCGTTCGGGGTCGCCCCACCGGGGCCCGGCGGCTCCGGTTCCTCGGCGGCACCTTCGCCGGTACGGCGGTCGTGGCCGTGCTGGGGACGAGCCCCCAGGCCGGCTGGGGCTACGGCCGGCTGGGCGAGTTGCTCTCCCCGTCCGCGCTCGCCGTGGTCCTCTTCGCGGGCGGCGTCCTGGTCGGGTTCGGGGCCCGCTGGGCCGGGGACTGCACCTCCGGCCACGGCCTGACCGGCTGCTCGACCCGCTCCCCCGGCAGCCTGCTCGCCGTCGCTTCCTTCATGGTCTCGGCCATCGCGATCACCTGGCTCCTCCGGCTGTGGGCGGGCGGTGCCCTGTGATGCCGGACCGCCTCTCCCTCATCTGCGCCCTCTTCGGCGCCGCCTTGGGGGCGGTCTTCGCGGCGGCCGGCTTCAACCGGTACGACGTCATCCACCCGATGCTCCTCCTCCAGGACATCGCCCCGTTCCTCGTCATGGGATCGGCGATCGCCACCGTCCTGCCGATCCTCCGGCTGCTGGAGCGGCGCCGCTGGCGCGCTCCCCACGGCGGTCCGCTGGTCCTCCGGCGCTGGGATTCCGAGGCTAAGCACGTCCGGGGTGGCATCGTCTTCGGGGCCGGCTGGGCCATTACCGGCGCCTGCCCCGGCACCGCCGCGACCGACCTCGGCTCCGGCAGGCTCCTCGGCATCGTGCTCGGCATCGTTTTCGTCGCCGGCATCGCCCTCCGCGACCTCGCGGTCCGACCCCGGCCGGCGCCTCCCGTCCCCACCTCCCGATCCGCCGCGGGGTGAGCGGATCGGGCCGGTTCGCGGCTCAACATCCGCTCAACATTGGATCACGGTCCCGTCCGGCTCCCCCTGGCTCCCATCTCGCTCCCGCCCTGGGGCTGGCCATCGTCGTGGGCCGGTGGCACCATGGACTGGACCCGACCGACTGGCCCGGCCCCGCATGGCATGGGTCAAGCGCGTCGGACGGCGGACCATCATCCGACCGGCGAACCGCCCCAAGG
>JACCVE010000290.1 GCA_013698285.1 Chloroflexia bacterium
CACCACCCGCGGCGGAACAGCCGCCCCCGGACGCCGGGGTGCCGACCCAGTCGGCCCAGCCGCCGGCCGGTGATAGGGACGCGATCGGGGGCGGCGGCGCGGTGCCCCCGGCCGCACCCGCTCCCCCGGTCCCCACCATCTCACCCGTGACGGGCGCTGGTCCAGACGCCGGGTCAGGCACCGGACCGGTCGTCCCCGCCGTGACGGCGCCCGCTGCCGCCGCGTCCGGGCCGGGGTTCGGCCCGGATGATCCCTCGCTCTTCGGTTGGCCGGCCAGTGTCGGCGGCATCCCTCTGGCCTTCCTGCCAGGATCGGCCGCGTGGACCACCACGACGACGGTCGTGTCCCGGCTCGACGCTGGCCGGGATGACTTGGCCGGTCCCGTCATCGGCGTCGATGGCACCGTCTGGGACATCGACGGCGGCTTCGTCGGGGAGAGCGCGCCGACCCGGCCCCGCGACCCGGCCCTCGACATCGTCGGCACCGACGATGACGCGCTGTTCCTCACCCAGCGCCGGTCGCGGCTCGACGCCGACGCCTTCGGCTACCAGTTGTCCGTGCCGGGCCCCGGAGTCTACCGGGTCCGGCTCCACCTCGCCGAACTCTGGTGGGGTGCCCCCGGGGGCGGGCCGGGCGAGGCTGGCCAGCGCGTCTTCGACGTCTGGGCCGAGGGCGTTCCGGTCCTGGTCGGCGTCGATATCTTCGCCATCGCCGGTGCGATGACCGCGACGTCGTTCGAGGTCGACGTCGCCGTGGCCGACCAGGCGCTGGATCTCTGGTTCGCGGCGAGTGCCGACGTGCCGTCGGTGGCCGCGATCGAGGTGCTGGTGCCCGGCAGCGGGGCCGGCGCGGCGATGGTAGCGTTCGCCCGCCAGTCCCTCGGGGCGCCCTATGTCTGGGCGACGAGCGGGCCGAACAGCTTCGACTGCTCGGGGTTCACCAACTGGGTCGTCTCGAACGTGTTGGGCGTCTCGATCGGGCTCAACCAACTCCACCAGATCGCCTACGGGTCCGCCGTCGGCCAGGATGTCCTCCGACCAGGAGACCTGGTCTTTTTCCAGGGCACCCATCCCTACCTGGCGGGCGTCTCCCACGTCGGCATCTACGTCGGGGACGGGCAGTTCATCCATGCCTCGGCCGGGGCGGGCGCGGTCGTGGTCAGCGACCTCACCTGGGGCTACTACGCCAGTCACTATTACGGTGCGGTCCGTCTCGTCTGACGGGGTGCGCCGGCCGCTGACCGCACCTGCCGCGGCCGGCGTCCCCCCGTACGACCGTCGGATGCACCGTTGCCGTTCGACGCGCATCGTCGGTGAGGACCTCGTGTCCTCCCGGGCCACGGTGGTGCGGCCCTCCGGTGCTCCCCCGCTGCTCCGATGGGTGCGTGATCACCCGGATTCCGCATCAGCCATCGCGCCGGTGCAACCGGTGGAGGGCGACGATGACCTCCTCGTCCTTCGGGTCCGGCCAGGGGCCGGGGTGCGTCGTGGCAATGTCCTGCCAGCCACGTCTCCCGAGCAGTTCCAGGAACCGGAGGGCCGGCGGCCGGCCGGGATGGGCCAGGAGGAAGAGGCCGCCGGGCGCCAGCAGGCGATCGACCAGGCCAGCGAGGGGGACCACGTCCCGGCCCTCGTAGAGGACATCGGCGGCCAGGATCAGCGGGAACCCGTCCCCGGCGACCTCCCAGAACGTCTCGTCTGGCTGCCGCCAGTTCATCGCCAGGGTCTCCGGCTCCCGTCCCGTGTTCCGGACGGCATTCCGGCGACACAGGGTCAGCGAATCCGGAAAGTAGTCGAGGCAGAGCAGGTCGGCCCCGGCCAGCAGCGCGGCGGTGGCCGTGATGCCCAACCCCGACCCGATCTCCAGGGTCCGGGTGCCGGGGACGATAGGGTCAGACGAGACGAGGGCATCGGCCAGGGCGATGCCGCTTGGCCAGATCTCGGCCCAATAGGGAAGGTTCTGCTCCGGGTCGTCCGCCGCCCGGTCGAGCAGGGCGTCGGTATCGTCCGGCCGCCACACCTCCAGCGTCCGGCCCGAGCGAGGCAGGCGTACCGTCTCGAGCACGAGTGGATCGTCAAATCCGTCGCCGCCGTCGCCGGGCTCTGTGGCAGATGGGCGCGATTCACCGGCATTGGTCGCCACCGGGCCGGCTGCCGGGTCCAGCGAGTGGTCAGAGATGGTCATCGCTCCTCACGCCGGCGGTGTGTCGCTCGATCCGTCCACACCGCCGGTCCTGCCGATTGTCCCCGATGTCGCGCCGCAATACACCACGAGAGGAGCGACCCGGCCGGGTCGCTCCTCTCGTGGTCATGCCTGACGTTCGCCCTCGCGTCCCGTCCCGATCAGATGCCGGGCATGATCGGGGTGGTGCCGAGGTCATCGATCTCGCGCTCGATCGCGGCCTGGGTCTCCTCGGGCTCGTCGTCGCCACCTCGGGCCTGCGAGATCAGGTCGGAGGCCTTGTCCTTGAGCTGGACGGCCCGCTCGCTCACCATCTCGCGGGTCTCGTCCCCCCGTTTGGGGGCGAAGACCAGCGCCAGGACAGCGCCGACCGCGATGCCCAGGCCGAAGCCGGCGAAGAACCCCCCCGTCTCGGCCTCGTCCTCACGCCGCAGCGACTCGATGTCGATGTTCGCCGACCGTTGCCGGATCGCTTCGGCCTGGTCGAGGATGCTGTCACGCCAACTGGCCATGTCGATCTCTCCTCCACGTTCACCCCCACCGTGCCGGGCAAATCCCGGCCATGATTGGCGGTGCTAGAACTTGACCTTGGGGGCCTTCTTGCTCTTGCCGGTCACGGTCCTGCTCATCGCCCGCATCCTGGCGTAAGTGCTGGCGACGGTCATAATCGGCTTGATCGCCTCCTCGGTCATGAATGCCGTCGTGCCCCGGATGCGGCGGGCCATGCCCGTCACCTCCTCCAGCAGCGGGATCACCCGGTCCTTGATCTGGAAGACCAGATACGCGAGTGCGGCCGCGATCGCCGCCAGCATCACCACGGTCAGCAGGAACAGCAGCACCACGAAGATCACCGCGATGTCGCGGAGCCGCTCCAGGGCCGACTGTCCGCTGTCGCCGAGCTGGTACAGCCCGAAGATTAGCAGGACCAGCAGGACCAGCAAGCCGACCCCGCCACCGATCGCGTACAGCTTGAGCTTGCTGCCCGACTCCTCGGTCTCTACATCGTAGGCGTAGTCGCTCGCCTCGTCGTTATTCACGTTCGCCGTCGCAACCATCGTCGTTCACTCCTCCTCGGATGGTCGTGGTTCGCAAGTCGCACGCCAGGGCATCCGATGCCGCCTGGCAACGGCGGGCGGGACCGGACCGGGACAGCGTCGCGGGTCACGCTCGGACGGGAGCCGGCCGTCTCGGTCGGCTCCCGAGCGCGACGGTCTCGCCGGGCGGCCGCGTCAGGCCAGAGCCGCGGTCAGCGCGGTGGCACCGGTCGTCGATCCACGCCGCTCCACGGCCGCGATCGTGCCGCCGCCCAGGACCTCGTCGCCCCGGTAGAAGACGATCGCCTGCCCGGGCGAGGCGATCGGGCCGTCCCCCTCGAACGTGACCCGGGCGCATCCGGTTCCCTCGGCCGAGGGCGTCACCGTGGCCGGGATCGGCTGGCCCCGGTAGCGGACGACCGCGTCGGACCCGAACGCCCCGGCAGGCCAGGTGCCGTCCGTGAAGCTGACCGCTTCTGCCATGACCTCCCCGGCCCGGGCCTGGTCCCGCGTGCCGACCACGAGCCGGTTGGCGGCCTGGTCGAGGCCGAGGACGTAGAGGGGCTGCCCGGCGGCGATGCCGATCCCCCGCCGCTGGCCGACCGTATGGTGGACCAGGCCCCGGTGCTGGCCGACCTTCTGCCCGGCCGCGTCGACGATCTCGCCGGGCCGGGTCACGTCTGGCCGCCGCTTGGCGACGAACTCGGCGTAGGACCCCTTGCCGACGAAGCAGATCTCCTGGCTCTCGGCCTTGTCCGCCACCGGCAGGTCAAAGGCGCGGGCGAGGCGGCGCACCTCCGGCTTGGTCAGGTGGCCGAGCGGGAACCGGACATAGGCCAATTGCTCTGGCGTCATGGTGTGCAGGACATAGCTCTGGTCCTTGCGGCCATCCACCGCCCGCAGCAGCCGGTGCGGCTCGCCCCTGGCCGGGTCGCCCGGCAGGATCCGGGCGTAATGGCCGGTGGCCAGGCAGTCGGCGCCGAGCAGCTTGGCGCGGTGGACCAGATGGCGGAACTTGACGTGCCGGTTGCACTCCAGACAGGGGTTCGGTGTCCGCCCGGCCGCGTACTCCGAGACGAACGTATCGACGACGGCCTCGCCGAACTCGCTCTCCATGTCGATCGCGTAGAACGGCACCCCGATCGTGGCGCAGGTGGCCCGGGCATCGTCCAGGGCGGCGATCCCGCAGCACGGGTTCACCTGGTGCTCCGGGTCCTCCGGTGAGAACAGGCGCAGGTTCATCCCGATCACTCGGTAGCCGCGCTCCCGCATTACCAGGGCCGTCACCGCGCTGTCCACCCCGCCGCTCATGGCGACGACGACCGTCTTACCAGCCCCGTCACGCGGCCCGATGGTCGCCTCGTCGAGGGGGTCGGACCGTGCGCCGTCGTCCCCGACCTCGGGGTCGAGTGAGGCGTCGTCTGAATGAAGTGTCGTGGGCATGATCGGGTTCATGTGGTCCGGATTGGGCTGAGAACGGGTCGGAGGGGCCGGGTTCGGAGCGTACCGCCAAGTGTAGCACCGGGTTTTCGCCAGTTTGTCGACCGGTCGCGCCCACGGTGATCTGCCGGTACATGAGGTAGGGCCGCCGCTTGCCGCGCTCATTTCCCGGAAACGATGTGCAAGATGACAAAGGCGTTGGGCTAGAGGGCGCAGCGAGCAGCGCTCCTATAACGTGATGACACATGGCACCATGGCCTCATACGAGACCGAGCCAGGTCCCGACCCTCAGAACACCCGCTTCAGCACCGTCAGGGCGCCCTGCTTCCACGGCACGCGGTGGGAGACGCCGGAGGCGTTCGCGTAGTCGGCCTGGTGCTCTTTGTACCAGTTCAAGTTCCGCAGCAGGGCGTCCTGATTGCTGTGGACCGGGCGCCAGCCCAATCGCTCGCGGGCCTTGTCGATGGTCACGAACGAATCCTTGCCGGCCGTCTCGTAGACCCATTTGTAGAGGGGCGAGATGCCGAGCTTCTCCAGCGCCCGCAGGGCCCAGACGGCCGGGGCGGCCGGGAACCCGATCACGCGCTTGCCGTGGCCCGCCGCGTCGAGGACCGACTGATAATCCTCGCGCATCGTGGTGAACTCGGCCGCGCCGACGTTGAAGGTGTCGTTGGCCCGGTCGGCCGGCAGGGTCAGGCAGAGGTGGATCGCCTGGCAGAGGTCCTCGACGTCGAGGAGCTGGTAGCGGTTGTGCCCCATCCCGATCAGCGGGAAGTTGCGGCCCTCCAGGGCCCAATCATAGAGGAGGGTGAAGACTCCCAATCGCTCCGGGCCGATGAACGACTTCGGCCGGATGATGGGCACCTCGAGGCCCTTGCCCCGCTCTTCGAGGGCGATCATCTCGGCCTGGATCTTGGCCTGGCCGTACGGGCCGACCCCATCGAGGCGGTCGTCCTCCGCCAGCGGGTGGTGGTCGGGGATGCCGTAGACCGCCGTCGAGGAGATGTGGACCGCCCGCCTGATCCCCTGCTCGCGGGCCGTCTGGAGCACGAGGCGTGTCCCGACGACATCGGTGGTGTAGATGTCCCGCGGGCTGTAGAGGGGAAGCGCGGCGGCGCAGTGGACGACCGCGTCGACCCCCTGCATCGCCAGGGTGACGGTCGCCGCGTCCCTGATGTCGCCCTGGACCACGACGACCCGCTCGTCGGAGCGCTCGGGGTAGGAGAAGTCGACCAGGTCGAGCGAGACGCAGGTGTAGCCGCGCCCGAGCAGGTACCGGATCAGGTTGATGCCGAGGAACCCGGCCCCTCCCGTGACCAGGACGCGCTGGCCATCTGGCGTGCCTCCTCCGCCCGCGCCCGTGTACCCCGGCATGGTCCCCGTCGCGTCTGGTGTTTGAGGTGTCTGGTCGTCCGCGTCCACCCGGTTCCCCCGATCGATGTCGATGTCGATGTCAGTGCCGAAGTCGTTGGCGATGTCGTTCGTCTAGTCCATGCCGGTCAGGACCGCCCCGGATGGGCCACGGTCGCGTGTGGCGACGGTTCGCCCGCCGTCCCGACGCCTCGTGGCACCGCGCTCCCGGCGCGCCCAAAGCCGGGCCGGCGCTGGACGTAGGCCAGGGCGACGAAGCCGATCAAGACCCCGAACCAGAGGGTCGCGAAGCGGATCAGCAGTGTCGCGGCGGCGGCCACGCCGGAGGTCATCGCCGGGTCGTCGATCAGCAGGAGCAGCATCGCCGCGACGCTGGCCTCGGCCACCCCCAGGCCGCCCGGCAGCATCGACAGGGCCCCGAAGACGGACGAGACCGAGAGGACGAAGGTGGCGACCAAGAGCAGCTGCCAGGACGCGTCGAGCCCGAGGCCGATCAGGACCAGGAACAGGGCCACGCACTCCAGGCCCCACGACACGATGCCGGTCGCCACCGCCCCGATCAGCAGTCCAGGCCGGTACAGCACGTTCGACGCATCGAGGAAGTGCTGGGCGTGGGACAGCACCTTGCTGACCAGCGGCTTGGCCAGCGGCAGCCGCTCGGACCAGGTCAGGATGGCCATCAGCAGGTGTGGCCGCTGGAGCAGGACCACTGCGACAATCCCACCGAGGATGGCGACCGCCAGGATCGGCCGCCCGTAGGAGAACTGGGTCAGGCCGAGGGCCGCCAGGGCCAGCATCGCCAGGCCGTCGGTGATCCGCTCCGCCGCGATCACGGCGGCCGTCCTACTGACCGGCGTCCCCGCGACCCGCCGCACCAGCAGCCCCTTGACGACCTCCCCGACCTTGCCGGGGGTGAGGGACATGCTGAACCCGGCCAGGAAGATCGCCGCGCTCGTGCCGAGGCCCAGGCGCGGCACCCCGATCCGCCGAAGGTAGACCTCCCACTTGGCGAACCGCAGGGCGTAGTTGCCGAGTGTCAGGGCCAGCACCGGCAGGGCCAGCCACCAATCGAAGGCGCGAAGGGCCGACCCGAGTTGCCGGACATCGCTCGCCAGCGCCAGCAGCGATACCACGACCACCGCCAGGAGGACCCCGGCCGCGAGGCGCGGCAGGTACCTGGCGATCAAGGAGGCCGAGGCCGCATCGTCCCCGGCCGGGTCGTTGGCGAGGTGTTCGGGCTGTTCGGGGGACGCCGCGCCGTCGGGGTGCGGTGTGCTGAGGTCGAGATCGGCGGTTAGGGGGTCGGACACGAGGGACGCTCCCTGGGGGCGTGAAGGACGGGATGGGGAGGACCGGGGCACCGGCGGACTGCGCACCGGTCGTCGCGGCGATCCCAAGCGTACAGCATGGATGCGACCCCAGAGGGCGAGTCTGGTCGGTGTCACATCGTTTGCTCCGACGAAACCACGCGCGTTCTTTTGGTAGAGGCGCTGCTTGCCGCGCCCATCACGGGAAGATACGGGCAAGAGTGGACAAGCGATGAGGTGAAGAGGCCCCAGCGATCGGCATCCCTCCAATTCGGTCGCCCCGCCTCACTTCCGGTTCACGAACCTCATCACCGCTCGACGGTCACGAACCGGTCCAGCCCGGCCAAGTCGGGGTGAATGGTGACCGTGGCCGATGGCATCAACAGCCCGATCCGGTAGCGGACCGTCCTGGCCTGGGCGGGGTCAAGTTCGAGGATCGCCGCGCCCGCCGGGGACAGCACCCGGGGCAGGTCCGCGACCAGCCGGTCGATCGCCGCCAGCCCGTCCGGGCCGGAGACGAGCGCGAGGGACGGTTCGGCCGCCAGGTCGGGGTTGCCGGAGACCTGTTCCGGGGTCAGGTAGGGGAGGTTCGCCAGCAGCAGATCGATTGGGCCCCGGCACCACGCCGCCAGGTCACCCCGGACGAACGTGACCGCCGAGACGGCCCCGTTCGCCCCCAGCGCCCGCTGGTTCTGCCGCGCCACGGCGAGGGCCTCCGCCGACACGTCGCTGCCGATCACCCGCGTCTCCCGGTCCGGCGGTTGCCGGGCCGCGACCGAGAGGGCGATCGCGCCGCTGCCGGTGCCGATGTCGAGGACCGTCGCGGGGACGTGGCGCCGCGCCCGGTCGAGGGCCCACAGGACGAGCGATTCCGTCTCCGGCCGGGGCACCAGGACGGCCGGCGTGACCAGGAACGACAGTCCGAAGAACTCCCGGATCCCCGTCAGGTAGGCGACGGGTTCGCCGCCGAGGCGCCGGCTCAGCACGTCGGCATACCTGTCCGCGACTTCCGGCGCGACGGCATCCTGGGCCGCCATGAAGTAGGCGGTCCGGTCCAGGCCGAGTAGGTGCCGGAGGAGGACCTCCGCATCGAGGTCCGGGGACCCTGTCACGTCGGGGCGCTCCCCCAGGACGCTCGCGCCCCACCGGGCCAGACTGCGCACGGTCGCATGGGTTTGGGCATCTTGCCCACTTGCGTTTTGGCCGTCTCGGGGCACAATGCGCTCGTCCGGTGCCCGCTCTCGGCCCGGATGACGAATCGGCCGCGTTGGCTCCAGAGGAGGATCGACCATGTGTTCACCGCGCATGGAGTCGCCCGGGCGGGGCGGTTTTCTGCACAACGTCGGAGGCCGTGGTCACGTCGTGGTCACGCGGGCCGTCAAACAGCCGCGAAATCGTGTCCGCGGCCCGCTCCTGCATGCCCTCCAAGACGTGCGCGTATCGGTCCAGGGTCATGCTCACCCGGGCATGTCCGAGGCGTTCCGCGACGACCGTGATCGGCACGCCGGCGGCGATCAGGATGGTGGCGTTGGTGTGCCGAAGGTCGTGCATCCTGATCCGGGGCAGGCCGGCGGCGTCACTCTCGGCATGGAGCGCCGCGCCGGCTTCGTGATGCCAGTACGGCCGACTTCGGCG
>JACCVE010000030.1 GCA_013698285.1 Chloroflexia bacterium
CGCCCCTCGGCAACGCGTTGCCGAGGTCGGACGACCCAACGGGCCAGGGCGAAGCCGGTCAGCAGGGCCGTGAGGTGGAAGGCGGGGGTGTACTCCCGCAGGTAGGCGACGACGACCGTCACCTCCCAAGCCGCGAACAGGCCGAGCAGCGGCCAGGGCGTCCGGGCCCGGGCCGCCATGGCCCCCATCAGGCCGAAGCATCCGGCGCTGCCCCCGCTCCAGGTCCGCTCCCAGGCCTTCTCCAGGAAGGCGTTGTCCAGCACCTCGGGGTAGATCAGGTGCAACGACGTCCCCGCGAACAGCGCCGCCGCGAACGACGTGGCGAAGAAGATCAGGGTCGTCTGCCGCGCCCCCTCGTGGGCCTCGAACGGCACCGCGAACATCCCCAGCAGCAGGGCAACGTAGATGAGCTGGACCAGGTTGTGGTTCAGGAACGGCCCGGTCAGCAGCGACCGCAGCGCCAGCGGAAAGTCCTGACTCAAATCGGGAATGTGATAGAGGAACCGGTCCAGCCGCTCGGTGTCGATCGAGACATTGCCGGGCACCCGCCGCGCCGTCGGTACGAAGAGGATTACGCACATGACCAGATAGGTGACCACGGCCGGTGCCCGCCGGATTAGCGCGGCCGGGGACCAGCCGCGCCGGGAGCCGCCGGCGGGTTCCTCGGCCCAGGGGAGAAAGCGGGACCGATATCGAGGGGGCGGGACGGCGCGAGTCGTGTCCATGTGACCATCATACACAGCCGTCGAATCCAGTTGGCAGTGAGTGATTCGCGTGTGGGACGCGGACGAGCTCAACCGTCGTCGAGGTCCCACGCCCACCGAGGGGCTCTTCGGGGCGGGCTGAACAACTCCCTGCGACCTCGGTACGGCCACCGGACGGCGATCGTGCAAATGGACCGATGGAGAGGAACTTCTTGCATGTTTTTATAAAGACTCTATCTTGATGCTTGCCAGACTCTCTACTGTGAGGTATTATATTCTCGATGTGTCCGACAGAGACAGCGTAGGGGAGAATGCCACATGGCCAAGGTCACGTTGACGATCGAGGGTGAGCCGGAGGAGATCCGGTCAGCCCTGACCGTGCTCCTCGACCAGGAGGTCGTCAATCTACCGGTCGATACGCTTCAGACCGAGTCGGGTCCCGTGGAGGATGCGCCATCAGAAACACCCTGGAGCGATGACGATGTCGCGATGTGGTGGGAGAATCTCACCCCGGGCGCACAGAAGATCTTGGCGGAAATCGCGACTCGGCCAGAAGGCTACCCCGCATCCGAACTGGCAGAGTCGGTCGGCCTAGACATGAGAGGCATCGGCAGCAGAATCGGTTCCAGCACACACAATATGAAGCGACTCTTCAAAAAGAACGGCAAATTCACCAAGCCTCAACCTTGGACGTTCAACGGTCCTCTCCGGCGGTACGTGGTCCATCCCGATGTTGCGGCCGTCGTCCTGAGACTGTCTGAGCCTGACACCGCACGGCCCGGTGAGTAGAACCCGGCGGGGAGGGGTCCTGTCCACGACGTCGCCATGCCGGTCGGGCAGGCGACGTCCCCAAAACACAGAAAAACACGGCGTTGCCGGACCGCCGTGTCGTGCCAATGGGCACTCACGACGGTCGAACCCCTTCCCAATTCCCCCGTTCCCCGGTATCGTGCCCGCGCGGTGATCCCACCGCGCCGCCGGACCGTGCCTGACCCCACCGCCGAGGTGCCCGCAATGCCTCGTCTGCCCGCGTCTGATCTGTTCCCGGAGATCGCGCTCTGTGCCGCCTGGCGGGATGGGGCGCTGGGGATGACGCTGCAAACCGTTGAAGGGCGGTCAGTCGAGATCGTCCACCGGGGGATCTGGAGCAACGGGTTCGGGCCGGATTTCCGGGAGGCGATGGTCCTGCTGGATGGGCGGGAGCTGCGGACCGGGGGGATCGAGGTCCACCACCGAACGGCGGGCTGGGCCCAGCACGGCCACGACGGGGACCCGCGCTACGACGACGTCGTCCTCCACGTCGTCCACACCCACGACGGGGCCGAGACGCGCTGCCGGTCCGGGGCCGTCGTGCCGGTGGTCGAGATCGGCCCCCTGCTGCCGCGCCCGATAGACCCGGCCGCGTCGGTCGAAGCCGACTGGTCGCGCTTCGGCGGCGACGCCTGCGCCCCGGAGGTGGCCCGGGCCGCGCCGGCCGCGCTGACGTCGATCCTGGTCCGCCTCGGGGATGTCCGGCTGGCTGGGAAGGCGGCGCTCGTCGAGGCGGACCTGACGGCGCTGCCCCCGGCCGAGGTGCTGTGGCGGGGCATCGCGGTCGCCCTCGGCTTCCACGCCAATCAGGAACCGATGCTGCGGCTGGCGGAGACGCTCTCGGCCCACGCGGTCGAGTCGGCCCTGGCGAGCGTCCCGGCCGGGGTCAGCGGGGCCGGGCACCGGGACGTCGCCCTCGGGTTGGTACTCGGCACGGCGGGGTTCCTGCCGCTCTCGCCGGCCGAGGCCGCGGTGGCCGGATTGTCACCGGCCGAGGTGGCCCGGATCGAGACTGCCTGGCGG
>JACCVE010000031.1 GCA_013698285.1 Chloroflexia bacterium
GGTCGGAGTGATCCACGACGCCGGCAACATGGTCTACGAGGGTCACGAGCAATACCGCCTCGGCCTGGAGATGCTGGGCCCCTATCTCGGGCACGTCCACGTCAAGGACGCCCGCTGGCGGCGCGACCGGAACGGCTGGCAGGCCGAGGCGGCCCCGCTCGGGGACGGGATGGTCGACCTGCCCCGCCTCTTCGCCGCCCTGGCCCACGTCGGCTACGACGGCTGGCTCGGCGTCGAGGATTTTTCCACCGACCGATCCCTGCCCGACCGGCTCCGCCGCAACCTGTCCCGCATCCGGGCGGCGTTGGACGAGGTAGCGGCGACCCGCGCCGCCCCGCCGATCGCTTGAGCCACACCCCGGGGAGGATCACGGCCACTCATGACCGATCAGAACATTCCATCCTTACCCATCCGCGTCATCCTCGATACCGACATCGGCAGCGATGTCGATGATTGCCTGGCCCTGGCGTTCCTGCTGGGTTCACCGGAGGTGCGCATCGAGGCGATCACCTGCGTCTACGGTGATGTGGCCCTGCGGGGGCGAATGGTGCGGAAGCTGCTGACGCTGGCCGGGCGCGACGACGTGCCGGTCTTGCTCGGCAGCGCCGTGACCCTGACCGGGAGCAGGGAGATCTTCTGGGCCGGCCACGAGGGGGTGGGATTGCTCGGGCCCGACGACCCCGGCGCCGATCCTGACGGTGAACACGCGACCGACGCGATCGTCCGCCTGGTGATGGCCGACCCCGGCGCGATCCATCTCCTGGCGGTCGGCCCCCTGACCAATGTCGCCCTGGCCCTGCGGCGGGAACCACGCCTAGCCCAAAACCTCGCCGGCCTGACGATCATGGGCGGTGCCATCCGCGGCCCGTGGGACGGCGATGTCCGTCCGGCCGAGCACAACGTCCTCTGCGACCCGGAAGCCGCCGCCGTCGTCCTGGCCTCCGGCGCCCCGATCGGCCTGGTCCCCCTCGACGTGACGACCACCGTCGCGATCCGGACGGACGGCGTCGATCGCCTCCGGGCCAACCGGACCCCGTTCCACGACGCCGTCGCGGACCAAGTCGCGCGCTATCCCCGCTTCGCCCGGACCGGCGCCACCTTCCTCCACGACCCCCTCGCCGCCGCCCTCCTCCTCCGGCCGGATCTCGCTACCTGGCACGATCTCCGGGTCGAGGTCGAGACGGCAGGCCGCCTGACCACCGGGATGACCGTCGCCCGCCGACCGGCCGCCGAGGCGCCCGCCACGGCCCGCGTCGCCCTCGGACTCGACCGGGACGCCGTGGAGCGGTTCGTCCTCGACCGGATCATTGCCCCGGTGTCTCTGGCCTGACGATGTCCAGTCGGACGATCCCACCGCGCTATCGCCAGCCGGACATTGGCAGGGTCACATTTTCGTCGATCAATCCGGTCTATCCCGGCTCCACGGGTGCTGGGAGGCCGAGGGGAGCGACGCCCTCCATCCTCGTCCCTACGTGATCCCCTCGGCGCTCTCCCCTCCCTCGGCCGCGTCCCGGATCGCCACCGCCAAGCGGTGGGTCAGCAGCGCGTCGCCGTAGGACGACACGACCCGCGTCGCGTCGCCGGACCGGACCGCGTCGAGGAAAGCGCGGTCCTCGGTCACGAACGGGTCGGCCCGGGTCCGCACCTCGCGGCGCTCGCGCCCGTCGTCGATGGTGACGGCCTCTTGGGTGATCCGCACCGCGATGCCCTCGGCGTACAACGAGAGGCCGATCGTCTCCGCCCGGCCGAGCAGGCAGGTCGCCGTGAAGGTCCCCGTCGCCCCGGAGGCGTAGCGCAGCAGGGCCGCGCTGACATCGGCCACGTCGGCATCGGGGAAGGCAGGGCGCGGGTGGGCGGTCGCGCGTGCCCCGACCACCTCCGCCTCCCCCACGAGCCACCGGGCCAGGTCCAGCAGGTGCGTCGCCTGCTCGACCATCTGGCCACCGCTCCGGGCCTGGCGTCGCCACCACTCCACCCCCGGCGTCGAACCGTGCCAGGCCCCGACCACCAGGTGGGGCGGCCGGTCGACCAGGGCCGCCCGGACATCGTCCAAGGTGTCCAGGGCGCGCCAGTGATACCCGACGGCGACCGGCAGCCCGGCCCCCTCGATGGCGACCGCCAATCGCTCCGGCGTCTCCGCGTCGGCCGCCAGCGGCTTCTCGACGAAGAACGGGACGCCCCGCTCGACCAGCGCCTCCTCGATCGCCCCGTGCCCGTCCGGCGTCACGCAGACCCAGACCGCGTGCACGTCCCCCAGCATCTCCCCGATGTCCCCGGCGACGCGGCCCCCGTAGCGCCGCGCCTGCGCCGCCACCGGACCGGCCGACCGGCCCAGGTGAGCGACGACCTCGACCCCCTCCTCGGTGGCCAGCACCTCCAGGTGCCGCCGGGCGATGCCCCCGGCCCCGACCATCCCGACCCGGATCGTCCCCGTCCCACGGCTGGCCTCAGCCATCGCGCCCACCCCCCGGCATCTCGATCCCGTCACGGAAGTCGAGGACCACCTGCAATGCTTCCCCCGGCCGCTCATCGAGGAGGGCAAAGGCGTCCGCCGCCCGCGCCGCCGGCAGCACGTGGCTGACGAGAGGACGGGGATCGACCGTGCCGTCGATCACCAGACCCATGAAGGTCCGCACCAGCCGGTCCCGGTCCCAGCGGTGGCGCAGCTCGGGCGCGACCCCGCCGATCTGGGAACAGATCAGCGCGATCCGGTTGTGGTGGAATTCGTCCCCCAGCAGCAGGCCGGCCGCCTCTCCTTGGAAGAACCCTAGCGTCACCACCCGGGACGACGGGGCGCAGGCCCGGATGGCCTCGTGCAGGGCACGAGCCGATCCCGACGCCTCGAAGCAGATGTCCGCGCCGAGGCCGCCGGTCAGGTCCCGGATTGCCTCGGCTGCCCCGTCCGGCCCGATGGTCGCCGCCGCGCCGCCCGCGGCCGCCAGGTCCCGCCGAGCCTCGATCGGGTCGATCCCGACGACCGCGGCCCCGGACAACCGGGCCAACCGCACCACCAGTTGACCGACGACCCCGAGCCCGAACACCGCGACCGTCTCCCCAAGC
>JACCVE010000036.1 GCA_013698285.1 Chloroflexia bacterium
CCCGTTCATCCTCGATAGGCGCCCTTCGACAGCTCGATCGCCACATCGTGTAGGGAGGCCGCTTGCCACGCTCTCTCAAGGGCACGCACATTTCGAAACTCCCATTCGTTTCGGCAACCGGGCGCAGCAAGCAGCGCCCCTACAGGTGGTGCGATTGCCGTGCGACGCGACGGGCGGTCCCAGCAGGGCGTGACCGGGCGGTCCCGGTGAGACGGGGGGCCCGTGACGGGTAGGATGGTCCGCATGGGAAGGACCGGGTGAGCCAGCCGCACAGCCCCGTCCGGACCACGGCGCCGAGGACCTTGATGGTGGCCCAATCCGGCGGGGCGACGGCGGTGATCAACGCCAGCCTGGCCGGGGTCATCGAGGGCGCCCTGGCGGCTGGGTTCGGCCGGGTACTGGGGCTCAGGCACGGGATCGAGGGGCTGTGGGGGGCAGAACGGGTCGCCCTCCATACCCTGTCGGCGGCGACCCTGGCGACCCTGCGCCAGACGCCATCGGCCGCCCTGGGGACGGGGCGCTACAAGCTGCGCGACGAAGACCTCGACCGGGCCCTTGCCGCCTTCCGGCGCGATGGGGTGTCGGCCTTCGTCTACATCGGCGGTAACGACTCCGCCGACACCGCCCACCGGCTCGACGCGGCGGCCCGGGCGGCCGGGCACGACCTGGCCGTGGTCAGCGTTCCCAAGACGATCGACAACGACCTGCCGGGGACCGATCACTGTCCAGGATACGGCTCGATCGCCCGGTTCCTGGCCCATGCCGTCCGGGACGCGACCTTCGACACCTTAGCATCCCCCCAGCTCTACCCGGTCAAGGTCATCGAGGTGATGGGCCGGGACGCCGGCTGGGTCCCGGCCGCGGCGACCCTCGGTTTCGCTGACGCGGACGAGGAGCTCCGCCCCCTGGTCTACCTGCCGGAGCGCCCGCCCGACTCGGCCGACGCGATCGTGGCCGACATCGCGGCCCGGGTCGCGGGACGCGGTTGGGCGACCGTCGTGGTACCGGAGACGCTACGCGACGCGGCCGGGTCTCACCTGAGCGGAGCCGAGCCGGACCACATCGACCGATTCGGTCACCCCTACTTCCCCGGTCCCGGCCTGGCGCTGATGCGGCTCGTCCGGGAACGGCTCGACCTGCGGGCCCGGGACGAGAAGCCGGGCACCTTCGCCCGGATGGCGATGGCCCTCGCCTCCCCCGTCGACCTCGACGAGGCCTACCGGGTGGGCCACGCGGCGGCCCGCCTGGTCGCGGCGGGCGAGCGCGACGTGATGACGACCCTGGTCCGCGAGCCGGGGCCGGACTACCGGGTGACGGTCGGCACCGTGCCGCTGGAGATCGTGGCGAACCGGGTCCGCCCCCTCGACGCGGCCTTCATCGGCGACGACGGCCACTCGACCACGGACGCATTCCGGGACTACGCCGTGCCGCTGCTTGGGCCGGGGGCGTTTGGCGAGTACGTGCGGATTTGACTCGGCAGGCGGCAGGCGGCAGGCGTATTGTTGGCGAGACGGAGGACGTGGGGATGGCGGAGAGACGGAGTTACGGGGACCTGATCGCTTGGCAGAAAGTGATGGATCTGGTTAGCGAGGTCTATCGGGTGACCAAGGATTGGCCGAGGGAGGAGATGTTCGGGCTGACGTCACAGGTCCGGCGCTCTGCGGTGTCTATTCCGTCGAATATTGCTGAGGGCCAAGGCTGGACCGGTCCGAAGGAGTTCGTTCACCACCTCTCGATCGCCCACGGTTCACTGTGCGAAGCTGAGACCCAACTGATCATCGCTCGATGATTTGGAGTATCTCGACGATGCTATCCTCAACCGATTAATGCGCCGAACGGCCGAGGCCGGCCGGCTCCTGCAAGGTCTGATCCGGAGCCTTCGCTAATCCGTTCTGCCCCGCCCCCTGCCGACTGTCCCCTGTCCCCTGCCGACTGCGGACTGCGGACTGCCCCCTCGTCAGGAGCGGCGGGCAGGGTAGGCGGAGCCCATGGTCGGTCGCTCGTGGGGCGTGTCCAGGGTGCCGGAGGCGGCGTAGTTGCCGTGGTGGCTCAGTTCAGTGACGAGGTCATGCAGGGCCTGGGTCAGGATCACCCCGCGCAGGCGGACCGCATCGGGCACCAGCGGGTGGGTCGCGGCAGTGGCGAGCCGGTCGATGGTCCGCAATTCTGGGAAGAGGGCCGAGCGGGGGTCATTGCTCTCGAAGTAGTAGGAGATCGGGTGCTGGATCAGGTCGCCGGTGACCTCGATCGTCTGGCTGGTGAGGCGGGACAACAGGGCGATGGCCAAGGCGGCCTCGCCCGCCAGCGGGTCGATGCCCGTCTCGGTCTCGGCCTCCCGCAGCAGCGACAGCTCCCGGGCGAAGGCCCGCCGCCGGGAAACGACCGGATACAGGGCCAGCAGCCACGAAATCGCCGCCGTCAGGAGGCCGAAGCCGACGAGGGCCTCCAACGGGACGATGATCCGCAGGATAGGCGCCTGGGGCGTCACGTCGCCATAGCCGAGGGTGACCAGCGTCACCAGCGAGACGTAGATCGCGGTCAGGAAGCTGTAGTCATCGGCCAGGTCGAGCTCGTCGGCGATCAGGAACCCCTCGGGGAAGAAGGGCCAGATCAGGAACGCCCAGCCGAGGGTCAGGAGGATCCCCCACAGGAACATCACGCTCAACATCGCGAACGGACCGGCGAGGACGAGGATGTCGGGGTGCTGCCTGGCCAGTCGCCGGAACATGCGCCACAGGAGCCGGCTGACGAGCCCGGTCAGCGTCCCATGGCCGATGGGGTGAAACAGTGTGAGGAAGACATCCCAGAACGTCACCCCGATCAGGGCAACGCCAAGCACCATCCAGATGGTCATCACCAGCATCGTCATCGCCACATACTCAAGCGGTGGCGACCATGACACGGGGCCGCCATCCGGTCAGGGTGATCGGACCGATCACATCGTCGGGGCCAGTGGCGAGCGGTCGCCCCGGCGGTGGCTCGCTCGACAGCATCTCGCCCGGTCGGGTTGGAAAGCATGGGAAGGGCCGGGGCATGGTAGCCCCGGCCGGTGGCATCGTGAGGGCGGGGGGCGGGCATCAGGCGGTCTGCTGGACCGGATAGCCTTCCTCGGCCATCGTCGCTTCGATCGACGACCGCGTCACCCGGGCCGGGTCGAAGGCGACCTCGACCCGCTTGGTCGACTCGTCGGCGCGCACGTCCCGGACGCCGTCCAGGGCGCCGACCGCGCCGGTGATCGACGCCACACAGTGGCCGCAGGAGATATCGGGGGCCGTCACCGTCATCCGCTCGATCGTCCCAGTCATGTCTGTCATCGCGTAGTCCTCCTCATGAGCATCCGCATCAACGGCATGGTTACCGTCAATGGCGTCGTGTCTGCCTCGTCATGGACTTCGTCTCACACGGTCGCCCGGACATGACATCGCCGGAGCTCGCCGCGCCTCCGCCGGTGGTCCACGACCGGACGCGAGACCCTGCCGGGGCAGCCCAATCACGGGCTAACGGTCCCCGCCGACCACGATCTGCCCTTCCAGGCCGCCGTCGATGCCGTATACCTTGGTCCCGCTCTCCGGGAAGGCAACGACCAGGGTCTGGGTCTCGGCCGCGCCGATGACCAGTTCGTCCCGCTCGCCGGCCTCCATCGCCATGGCGTCGTCTGACTGATCGGCGGTCTGATCGCCCGCGCCGTTCGTCATCCCGGCATGGTCACCACCGCCGGACGCGGCGGTCTCACCGGTGCCCGGGCCAACCCAGAGGGTAATCGGGCTACCCGACTGGTTGGTGACGACGAAGGCGACCGAGCCGCCCGTGACGACCCGTACCGGTCCTAGCACGGCGCGTGCCGGGTCGGCGACGGTGATGGTCTGGGTGTGCGTCGCGACACCGGCCATCGACGTCTCGGCGTGCCCCGCGTCTCCGGCGGCGGCGCCGGTCTCCATCTGGGCGTGGCTGCCCTCCGGCACCAGGGCGATCGCGGCGGCACCGACGGCCAGGGCGACCACCGCCACGCCGCCGAGGTAGGCGACCTCGGTCACGCGCGACCTGACGCTCGGCCGGAGGATGCGGGCGGCATTCTCCGGGGGCCGGAAGCCACGCAGGCGGAGGGCGTTGGTCAGCACGCTGACGCTGCTCATCGCCATCGCGGCGGCGGCGAGGACGGGGTCGAGCAGGATGCCGAAGGCGGGATAGAGGGCGCCGATCGCGACCGGGATCAGCAGCACGTTGTAGGCGAAAGCCCAGAAGAGGCCCTGCTTGATCGTGCCGACCGTCCGCCGGGAGAGGGCGATGGCGGTGACGACGCCGCGCGGGTCGCCCCCGACCAGGGTGATGTCGGAGGCGGCCATCGCCACGTCGGTGCCGGTGCCGATGGCGATGCCGAGGTCGGCCTGGGCCAGGGCCGGGGCATCGTTGATGCCGTCGCCGACCATCGCCACCACGGCCCCGGCGGCCTGGAGCTCGCGGATCGCCTCCGCCTTGCCGGCGGGCAAGACCCCGGCCAGGACGTGGTCGGCGGCGATCCCAGCCTGGCGGGCGATGGCCTCGGCCGTGACCCGGTTATCGCCGGTCAGCATCCAGACATCGAGGCCCAGGGCGGCGAACTGGGCCACGGCCTCCGGTGATTCCGGCTTGAGGGGGTCGGAGACCGCGAGGACACCCAGGAGGCGGTTTCCGGACGCGACCAGGACCGGGGTCGCCCCGGTGGCGGCCAGGCGAGCGATCTCGGCGTCCAGCGTCGCCACGTCCGGCTCGGGCAGGCCGGCCCCCGTCATCATGGCCCGGTTACCGATCCGGACGGTCTGGTCCGCGACCTGACCCTCGACGCCCCGGCCGGTGACCGATTGGAAGTCGGCGACCGGCGGCAGGTCCAGGCCTTGATCACGGGCCCGGGCGACGATCGCCGCGCCGAGAGGGTGCTCGGAGCCGACCTCGACCGCCGCGGCCAGGCGGAGCAGCTCGTCGGCGGCGACGCCCGGGGCCGGGACGACCGCCGTCACGGCGGGCTTGCCCCGGGTGATGGTGCCGGTCTTGTCGAGGACGATGGCGGTGATCCGGCGAGCGCTTTCCAGGGCGTCCCCGCCCCGGATCAGGATGCCGTACTCGGCGGCCTTGCCGGTGCCGACCATGATCGCGGCCGGGGCGGCCAGGCCGAGGGCGCAGGGGCAGGCGATCACCAGCACGGCGATCGTGGCGCCGATCGCGTAGGTCAGGCGAGGCTCCGGCCCGACCAGCAGCCAGCCGGCGAAGGTCAGGGCGGCGACCGCCAGCACGGCCGGCACGAAGTAGCCGGAGATCACGTCGGCCAGGCGCTGGATCGGGGCCTTCGAGCCCTGCGCCTCCTCGACCAGGCGGACGATCTGGGCCAGGGTGGTGTCCTGGCCGACCTTGGTGGCCCGGAAGACGAACCCGCCACTCGTATTGATGGTGGCCCCGATCACGGCCTCGCCGGGACCCTTGGCGGCCGGCAGGCTCTCGCCGGTGACCATGCTCTCGTCCAGGCTGGAGCGGCCCTCGACGATCTCGCCGTCGACCGGCACCTTCTCCCCGGGCCGGACCCGGACCAGATCGCCGACGACCACCGCCTCGACCGGGATGTCGGTCTCGACGCCGTCCCGGATCACCCGGGCGGTCTTGGCCTGGAGACCCATCAGGGCCCGGATCGCGGCGCCCGTCCTGGCCTTGGCCCGGGCCTCCAGCCAGCGGCCCATCAGGATCAAGGCGATGATGATGACGGCCGATTCATAGTAGAGGTCGCCGGCGAAACCCCATCGCCCGGCCAGCTCCGGCCAGAGGGTAACGAAGGCGCTGTAGCCGAAGGCGACGCTGGTGCCGACGGCGACCAGCGTGTTCATATTGGTGCTGCCGTGGCGGGCGGCGGCCCAGGTGGCGCGGTAGAAGACGCGACCGGCCCAGAACTGGACGACGGCCGCCGCGATCAAGAGGAGAGGGGCCAGCGTCCGCATCGAGATGCCGACGGGGACGTACATCAGGGCCATCATCACCAGGCCGATGGCCAGACTGACCAGCGACTTGCGGCGCAGGTCGGCGATCTCCCGCTCCCGGCCGAGCTCACGCGCGTCCGGGTCAGCGGGAGCACCCTCGGCCGCGACCGTGGTCGCCGGGGTGGTGCCCCTGCCCGTCACCGGGGACGCGGTGGTGGACGGGGACGACGGGGTCATGGTCCCGGCGCGGGCGGGCAGGGGCCCCAGGCCATATCCGGCCCGCTCGACGGCCTGGCCCAGGTCCACGACCGAGACCGTGGCCGGATCATACGAGACGGTGGCGCGTTCGGTGGCCAGGTTGACGCTGGCGGCCGAGACGCCGCCGGTCTTCGCCAGTGCCCGCTCGACGCGGCGGACACAGGAGGCGCAGGTCATGCCGGTGATCGGCAGGCTGACCTCGGCGGTCGCCGATGTGACGGCATCGGGCGTAGCGGACTCGACCGCCCCCCCCGACGCCGTGGTGGGGTCGGCAAGGACGGGCGACGCGACGCCGTTCGTGGCCGGGGTGACGACCGGGGCCGGGACTCGGGCTGGGGATGCCATCGGGGCCGGACGCGAGGCCCCCTGGGCCACGACGGCGCCGGCACCATAGCCCGCTCGCTCGACGGCACCGGTGAGGTCGGCCGGGGAGACGGTCGCCTCGTCATAGCGGACCCGGGCCCGCTCGGTGGCCAGGTTGACCGAGGCCTCGGTCACGCCGGTCACCTTGGTCAGGGCCCGCTCGACCCGCCGCACGCAGGAGGCGCAGGTCATGCCCTCGACGGGGAACGTCACCTCGGCGATCCGGGTCGCCGCGGTGGGATCGACGAGCGTCGATTCGCCGGCACGGTGCTGGGTCGGGACGGTAGCCATGGGGAACACTCTCGTATGGATATGGATATCTTATACCCCCTCCGGGTATCATGGGGGAAGTATAGGGCGTCGACCGCTGCCTGTCCACGGTGGGCGTGTCCCATGCCAAACCCCGGCCGGCGAGGTTGGGGGCGAGGTCGGTCACCGCCCCATCGTGGCTCGTGTACCGGGCATCGTCCGATCGCTTCTCCTTTGCCCGTCGCCCGCGACGCCCCGGCGGTCGCGTTGTCTCATAGCCGGGGGCGGGGGTAGGATTGTGTCTGTCCTGACTCTTTCATATCCCCGGTCGGCCCGTACCGCATGTCGCGTTGCCCGGACCCAAAGGTGCCCACGATGACCGCGACCGACCTGACCGACACGCTCCTTCCCCCGCACCAGGGGCAGCAGGACCACCAGGATGAGGGAGACGGGGCTGGCCCGTCTCCCCTGACCGGGCCGCGGACGGCGCCCTCGGCGCGGCGGACGACCTCGTATCAGCATGACAAGGACAAGATCCTGACCCGCCTGCGGCGGATCGAGGGGCAGGTCCGTGGGGTGCAGCGGATGATCGAGGCCGACCAGTACTGCATCGATGT